>JAFGGO010000086.1 GCA_016930515.1 Promethearchaeota archaeon
ATCCAGGTCTTCCACGCCCTTTTTCTTGAGCTTTTCCAAGTCGTTCCTCGTCACGATGGCGGTCCTGAGTAGCCGGAGCGTTTCGTACACCTGCGGATTGTTCAGGCCCTCCACGACCTTCAGGTTATCCTCTTCTGAAGGAACGTAATTCGAGAAAAACTTCTTGGATTCCATCAGGTATTCGTTAGAAAGTTTAGCTGGAAGCCCTTTCTGCTCAGGATTTTCCAAGAGCTTGGTCGGCGGGACTCTCAGCATCACGACATCGTTTATGAGAAAAATCAGCTCCGAAAGCATCCCCTTGACCGACGATTCCTTGATCATCTCCCGCTTGACCAGGTCGATGATGACCTCGTCAATGTTCACGAACCCCTGCTTGAACTTGTCCTTGAGCCATACTTGTAGCTCCGATTTCGAAACCACGCCCTCGACCCTCAGTCGATCGATGATCTTGCGCTTGACCTCGTCTTGATAGGTCATTGCCAGCTGTTGTTCGAGGTTCAAGGTCGGGTAAACGGCAAGTCGCCGGTACAAGTCTGGCAAGGCGATTTCGAGCGTATCGTCTTCGATGCTCTTGAGAATGTTTCGAGAAATGTCCGCAAGACCTCCCTCGTAGGCGTCCGTATCCTCGTCCAAGTTCATGAGCAATAACACGTAATACGGCTTATCGGGACCCATGTAATAGGAAGCGATGTTAAGAGAGCCCACCATCAGGCTGATGATGCCCGTCTCGCCGCTATACTCGTGCGTGCTGTAAACGTGCATGAGGGTCTGGTCGGTGACGTTTACCTCCGGTGGGTATCGAGCGACGATCATATTTCCTACCAGGTCGTCCCATTTCATAACGATGATTCCGAAGGGCATTTAGACATCGTCACCTCCCTTGATGTTTTTCAAATCGCCACCCGCACCAGCTCCAATTGTTTTTCCCAGCTTCTTGTCCTTGGTAACGCCGAGCTTATCGCGAAGGGAGAGGTCGTGTATCTTCCAGCGATCTTCGAACATCTTGGCCAAGAATTCTTCCTTGGAAGGATATCCCATCGATTTTGAGAGGGATCCCTTCGAATTTATGGCTTTTATCAGCGCTTTTCCCTTCTTAATGAACTTGGGTATTCTTCTTAATTGAACATACCTGTAAGCACCTAAACTGCCAGCAACCGCAACCACGGCACTAATTATCATTATGAGATAGAATGTAGGAATACCACCAACTTTAGGCATTTCGATTGTCAATACCACGCTAATCTCTGTAGTTTCGTGTAATTCTTTTTCCATGTATATCCTACCCCTGATAGTTATGGGTTGGAAGAAGGTGTCGTATCTCGATGTTGGAAAGTCAAGGTAGTAAATGCCGGGAGTTTGGGTCTCCGTGAAACTTAAATTCCCAAAGGATCCTGTTATATATATATTAGCACCTGTAATTGGAACGGAACTGTTTGATGGATCAGTTAGGTTTAATGTAATCCTGTAGGCAGAGCCTTGTTCTATGGATGTGAAAATCTCCTCGTATCCCGTGTAGATAGGTCTGTTCAGAACATTTAAGGTAAATATGACCGTTTTCGAAACATACTGCGTTTTTTGAAACGCAATATAGATGTTATAAGTGCCTACTGACAAATCTCCGGTTCCCACGTCTAAAATATGTATCTTTTCAGCACTTTCGTCTAAAAGCGTACTGAATACGAATGTTTCGTTTCCATCATCGTCTTCGTAAAATATTTCTGCGGAAAATTCGTCTAAATTTCCAAGTCTCGTTGAGTCGTCAGAATCGTTGTATTCGAAATAATACAACACTTCCTCCCGGACCCAAATACTTGCTTCGAATTTCGGAGTAACTCTCGAAGAGCCATTAACTTCAGTGTGCTTTGCAAGCACCGTGATAAAGAACTCATAGTCTTCCTTTATGGAGTGATTTTCAAGCCCTATTGTAACTCGAATTGAATATTCTCGAGAATCTGTAGCTTGTAAACTTTCAAACGGAAGCACCCAATAATTCGTGTGAATGGTGTCTTGAATGAGATTACCTGAGATCGCCCCAGAATCATCCTCCCAATAGAATGAATATATATCTGGTGATAAAGTAGTACCAGAGCTTGAGTCAAAATATCTCATTGTAATGTTTAGAGTTCTCCCGTAATAAACCGAAGCGAAATATTTTTTGCTGGTTGGTTTTTTCGCCAACTCATCAGGCGTCGGATCGCTCGGGTCGTATTCGTACAAGGTTAAACCCGTGGGTAATGGATTAATTTTTACGACGCGAATATCTTCCTTTGGTGGGAAATAGGTGTATTTCAACGCTGTAATCCACACTTCGTAATAATTTCCCTCGTAACCAGCAGATAATAAAGAACTATCGATGGAAATGCTATAGATTCCATCACCGTCCTGAGACATATCTTGGGAATACACGACGACTTTTGATTGATCGTATATCGTGCAGGTTACATCGCTGTCTGGCCCCTCGTCTCCGTACCAAGGACCAGTTTCACCATTATCTGAATACGAAAAAATGATCGAAATATCAATATCTTGCCCCCACAAGTACTCTTGGATTGGGCTACCTTCTTCCGTTCCGTTCGTAAATCTGGTGATAAAATTATCATCACCAAACCTTACTGCTAAGATAAGATCGATACTCCCAGCTGGTAACGAGTAATTATATCCCCACAATAAGCTCGAATCGTAGGATTGATCTGACTGGTTGACATAAAACTGATACTGTAAAGATTGCGTTTGCCATATGGTGATATTGTAATCGAGACTGATATTATACCAAAAAGCCATTCCCGTGCTTTGACCACGAGCAAATCCGTCAGCCCCTGTTTTTAGGCTGTTAGATACTAAGGTTTCCGTACCTGTCAAATAAACCTTTACCGTAAGCCCTGTCACAGGATTGAAAAATTGACTATCAACGATTTTGATATTCATTCGTGCAATATCAACAGTAATTTCCTCGACACGAGCGTATGTCAGGGTGATTTTTATGACTCCCAAGCACTCGGAACTGTTAGATCCCACCACATCCAGCTTAATTCCGTACACATCGTAATCGTAGTCTTCTGCTGCTCGATAAACAAGGGATAATTCCGTCCTGGAATCTGAATACGATTTGTAATCGATTATCTCTTCCGTGGAACCCAAGTCAATGTCGTAAAATTCCACTTGAACGATGTCGATACCTGTGTTCATGCCTGTCATTTCGATCCGAGCATCTATAACCGTATTCTCGCCTCTTGATATTAACGAAGATCCATTCACATAAAGACTTTCTTGAACCTCGTATTCTGATTCGCCGGAATTTTTTTTATTTTTCTCGCTTACGATTAAGGTATCCGTTTTATCGACGGGACGAACTGTACCTTCCTTGATTAAAGTGATGCGAGGAGTGATATCGCTATTAATATAGTATATAGAATAATCGTATCCTCCAGTACGGTTCTCCCAGATAAACCGTGCTTCACCGTTGGCATCTAAGGTCAAATTGGCTAATGCGGAATCGTCCTCATCATAAATTACGATATAACCCATATTGACTCGAATTCCATTCGCATCAAGGACTCTAAAATCAATCGTCCAGAGATCCGTGATTAGGTGCTCCGTGTATATTAAACCGCTAAATTCAATGTCCCCGCCTTTATTGCTGCTATTATAGATCTGTAATTTTTTAACGCTCAAGTCGGGAAGAGTTTTCGTGTAATTGACTGTTATCGTGTAATTATCGTAGGCTACATCCGTAAAGAGCGCCGTGCCGTCATAACCAGCAGTGTGGCTTTGAATTAGTTGCGTGTTGTCGGAAGCGTTCCAAAAATAGACGGTTGCTTTACCGTCCGTGATCCTCCTTCCGTCTACATCTTTTACAACGATGGTAACGTCCGCTGCCCTTATTCTTTCTTCTAATAATTCAAAAGCAAGCTCGGTTCTTTCATAGAGCCAGGTCATTTCGTCATCCGATATGCCGTAATCAAAGAATCGCATTTCATCTATATATCCACAATATGCCTGACTTGCATCAAAACCTCCTCCTAAAGAGTCTTGTTCCTGAGCGATTATCAAACCACCACTAGCAATTATGATCGGACTTCCTGGATTGCTATATATAAGGCCATCTGTAGGAAGGTTATTCGTATAAATATGGGTGCCCGAAGTGCCTCTACGCCATACGTAAAAGCTCCATTCTTGGATGGATGGAGCATCCATTAACATGTAATTATGATTCGTTCCGGTCGTCCCCGATATGATATATTCAGTACCCGCGGATTGCCTCTTGGCCCAAAAGCATATTGTAAAGTCCGTAAGGCCGTTCAGTAAGGTATAAGGCGCGCTCATGTAAGCTGCTGTTTGCGTGTCGTTAAATTTTATAGATTTTCCATTAACACTTTCTTCTTTATAACCTACTTGTGGGTTTACACCCAATCCATAAAGCGTGGCATCGTGATCGTAAGCAGAAGGATTTACTACCTGATGACCCATTTTATCCTTTACGATACTCGTTGATCCTAACACGGTATCGTCGTCAAAAGTATACCACGCCCTACCAAATTCATATTCCTTGTAATAGGAAGGATCGTACGAACACGTGGTGTTTCCATAATAGAGATAAGTATCGTATTCGCTCGCTTGGGCGCTTATATTTGTTTTAAACCAAATACGCGCCGTTGTACCGTCTAATGTACAGTAATAATCCCTTAAAACACCATTTTCTACTATCCGTATATCACCTAAATCTGCCTGCATTTTATCTGGAATTAGATCGGTGGTATCAATTTCAATATATGTCCGAAAATTGGTCAAATTATCGTCATTATTATTAGTAAGATTAATGCATCGCCTAAACCGAAAATATTCGTTCCACCACGGATCCAAGCCCTCTCCTGCGCTCACGCTAATTGAGCTAGAATCCTCTTCAATTCCAAAATAGTTTTCATTTTCTTTGGTTACGTTAATTTTAAAAGGAGTAAAGATCCAAAAGGATGCGAGTAAAAAAACAGTAATGAATCCAATAGTGGATAATTCTTTCGATTTATTTTTTATATTTTTTATTTTCATATTTTATCGCTTTTTTATTTAAAATAGAAAAGTTAATCAAATAGTCTTAGAATTTGTTTTTAAATTTTTAGTAAAGATATTAGACAATAAGCTTAGAACTTGCAATTATTGATGCTTTTATCTGAGAATTTAGAACATTATAGTTGAAGACTATAAACTTACCGCAAAAGATTTATTGAATTCTGCATTTTATATTGATATGGCAAAGAAGAAGAATGTCAAGTCGAAAGAAGAGGAAGAAGGTGATGACTCCGATTTTGACGATATTGATTCTTTAGAGGACTTGGACGACGATACCGCTTTTCCCGAGATTAAAAAAGAGCCTAGCGAGGCGAAAAAGAAAACAACTCCTATTCAAGAGGAAGAAGAGGAGGAAGAAGAAGAATACGAGGAGGACTACGAAGAAGAGCTCGAAGAAGTGAAGAAGGATTACAAGCTCGTAAAACCAAATATTTTCAAGGGCGAGAACGAATACGACTACGAGCTTCTCGTTGAGGGACAGTCCCACGGATTTTGTAACATTTTAGTAAAACACTTGTTAAAAACCGAAGGCGTTAACATCGCTGCATACAAGATCACGAGAATTGATCCCCCAAAAATCTTTATCCGCGTGGAAGATGGATACGACGTGAAGGACATCATTCGCAATGGCATGGCTTCTCTTCAAGAGGAAGTCAAATCTGTCGAAAAAGTGTTTCAAAAGCTAATGTAAATCACCTTTTTTAATTTATCTATAAACTTTATAAGAAAGTAAGCACCATTTTACCTCAATGCCTTACGATTTTATACTCAAAGACCTTAACGCAAGCAAGACTCAAAAGAAAATCGGAACTGATAAAGGTTTGGCTAAAATAGGCGATGGCGTTGTTAATTTGGCGTATTCCGTTGCCAAATCCATATATCTCACGAAAAGCGCGGCGAACAATGCAATAATAAGGACGGGGTGGAAGGTGAGCAAGGAAGTTTTATCTACCGCCTTAAAGAACGCGGGATTAAAGTCATTTGCTAAATCTAGGGCTGACGCTCACGACATTGCTGACACGGCAGAGGCCATCATCGCATACATCTGGTTAAACGATTTTTTAAGCGTTAAAGAAATGGTCGATCTTTTAGTCGATAATCTCGAGGGAGATTTATACAAACGAACGGAAGAAACGAAAAACGCAACCAATGCTTTTACAGTCTTACTAAAACACTTGAAAAAGTACTTGCCGGAGAGTTAATCGTGAAGGAATATCCAATCGTCATGGGATTTGACGACGCTCGATACGAGGGGTTTGACTCAAAAACAACGCATTTAATTGGCGTTGTTTGTCAAGGCACTAGAATGGTGGGAGTTTCAATAGGTAAGATTGACATTGATGGGACTAATTCTACGGATGTTCTCGTTAGCCTGGTAAGACTGAAGGAGAATCACGTGCAATACGTGATTACCGACACCATCACATTTGGAGGATTTAACATCATGGATATACAGCGCGTTTACCAAGAAACGAAGAAACCTGTAATTGCGGTCGTCGATAGGAGCGTGGATTTAAATTCGGTAAAACAGGCACTCGTTAAAAAGTTTCCTGACTCGTATCGGGAAAAATTAAAATTAATAATTAGTGCTGGAAACTTGTATCAACACGAAATCACGACCGCTGGTGGCAATTCAACAATCTTTTTTCACGCAATAGGGATCGATATAGATCGCGTGAGGGCCTTGTTAAACAAGATATCTATCGATTCCAAGCAACCCGAATGTACGAGGATGGCACACCTCATAGGAGGGGGCTTCGTTGGAAAATAGCATAAGAAAAGAACTTATTTATTTTCGCTCATTTCGTATTCCAAGATGTTTTTCATTCGTTCCCTGAGTTCGAGCTTGATGGCGCTCATTTCATAGGTTGGAATTCCCCCGAGTTTTTCTTGCACGACTTCGGCACCTAAAGCGCCTGGAAGATCTTGCTTGTTAGCGATGGCAATAACTTTCGAACCCAAGCGCTTCGAAAAACGTTCGTACAATTGCTTGGTTTTTTTAAGATTGTCCTCAGTTGAATCGCAGACCAACACGGCAAGACCTGAATTCTTGAGAAAATCGTCCCACATCAATTTAAACCGTTTCTGGCCTCCGAGATCCCATATAGTGCATTTCTTTCCGTCCAAAAAACTCTCTTCGATTTCCAAGCCAATAGTGGGCTTGGTAGGTGCCTCGAGAGAATCTTGAATTCTTCCTTGAAGAAGGGATATTAAAGTAGATTTTCCAACCCCAGCGTCTCCGAAAAAGCATATTTTACTCTTGTTTTCTACCAATTATCTGACCTTTCTTTTTTTTAAGCACTTAATACGAAAGATCAACGGGCATCTCAAAAACATGAATAACACGGAGATGTTACAAGAATAATACCACACGAATAAAATAGAACTATTAAATTCACTTCGAGGGTAGGAACAAATCTCGTTCCCTTGCGTTTTTTATATGGCTTGAAGTAGTTACTAATGTTTTAATACAAGTTCTTATATTAGCTTGTTAAAATAAACTCTTTAATGGGAAAAATGTTGAAAAAATTCTTGTCAAAAAAACGCAACAAGTATATCTTAATCGCAATCCTCGCCGTGTTTCTTGTATTGGGCTCGATTCCGTTTACTCTCATAGTGATGGTTCCAATGGTTGTTACTCCTGCGATGTCCTACTTTCCTTTAGGGCTTAACACTTCTTGGGATTTTAATTCTACCGACGATAACGGAAGTTGGACAACGAGACGATATATCGGTAACCAATACGAATTTATCGGTATCGATTTCATGATATTCTTCCACGAAGAGCATGATGGCACGTGGCAAAACAAGATGTGGTTAAGCAAGAACGTGCATTCGCTCGTCTGGTGGGGCTTCGAAGATTCGAGCACCAAGTTTGTCGCAAGCGGCGGTCTGACCTACGTCACGGAACCCGTGCGATCGGGTCAATCAAACGGCGGAACTACTTCGGGAACCCTCACCATTAAAAGCGATAATCAAATATCCACGCAAAATTTCATGGGACGCTACACTATTGAGACCATCGAGACGATAACAGTCCCTGCGGGAACCTTTCAATCGTGTATCAGGGTGCACGAGGAAGAGAACACGCCCGAAGATACAGCGGACTTTCGCGTTTGGTACGCTCCTGGTGTTGGTCCGGTAAAATACGATTATCCAAAACGAGATAATCGCACTGACGAGCTTGTATCGTATAACATCGTAAACGACGACCCTTTTGAGACTTGGCTATTACCAAAAGTCCCAAGAATCGTTATTGCAACGATAATTTTTGCCTTATTGGGGATTGTATTTGTTGTTATTATCGTAAAGAGGCTTAAAAAACGAAAAACTGGTTTGAAAGAAAATTAAATTTTTAGAAATGCAAAATTTTTTTCCTTTTTTTTACATTTAAACTACGGAACAGAAATAAAACAAAAAATAAATTTGAGATTTAGTTTAGCAAAAAAAAGAATCAAAAAAAAATTAAAAAATATCTAGGCGTTTTTAATTTCCTTGACCACGCCTACAGCAACGGTTCGACCCATATCTCGAATTGCGAATCGGCCCATTTCGGGGATTTCAGCGTATTTTTCGAGGCAGATCTTCTTGATTGGTTGCATTGTAACCATTGCCATATCGTTCTTCTTGATGAACTTGGGATTGTCCTCGATGACAGCGCCCGTCTTTGGGTCGAGTTTCTTGTTTAACTCGAGGAAGCGAGCTGCGATTTGAGTCGTGTGTGCGTGGACAACAGGAGTGTATCCTTGAGCAACTGCAGTTGGGTGCCAAATAACGATTATTTGACCGGTCCAGTTGCCAGAAGGAGCAATGACCGTGGGAGGATCGTTTGGATGACCGAGACAATCACCACGACCAACATCTTTCATCTCGATGCCTCGAATGCTGAAGCCGATGTTGTCGCCAGGTTCTGCTTGGTCGATTTCCTCGTGATGCATTTCAATGCTTCGAATTTCTCCTTGGAATCCCGTGGGTTGAATTACGATCTTGTCGCCCTTTTTGAGGACGCCCGTTTCAACCCTACCTACGGGAACGACACCAGTACCCTTGATCTTGTACGCGTCTTGGATTGGAACCCTAAGAGGCTTGCTAGTTGGTTTTTCGGGAACAACGAACGCGTCAATCGCCTCGAGCAAGGTGGGACCCTTATACCAGGGTAACTTATCGGTCTTTTCCGCCAAGTTTTCACCAGTCATTCCGCTCGTTGGAACGAATTGAATCTTTTTAACATCAAAACCGACTATTTTCAAGAGATCCGATACGGCGTCCTTGCACTCGTTAAATCGGTCCTCGTTATATTCCCAGTTGTCTACTTTATTAATGGCAACGACTAATTGCTTAACGCCTAAAGTGTTAGCCAAGAACGCGTGCTCTCGAGTTTGGCCGTTGGCGGCAATGCCGACTTCCATTTCTCCTTTCTTACCAGAGACTACTAAAATGCCTGCGTCTGCTTGGCTTGCGCCCGTGATCATGTTCTTGACGAAGTCTGCGTGTCCCGGAGCGTCAATGATAGTAAAGTACTTGCTTGGGGTTTCGAATTTTCTAAAAGCAAGGTCGATGGTAATGCCTCTTTGTCGCTCTTCCTTGAGCCTGTCAAAAACATACGCGTACGACCAAGACTCTCTATCGTATTCCTTAGCAAGTTTTTCAAGCTCTCTGGCCTCTCTATCCGAGATTGCGCCAGTCTTGATTAACAAGCATCCCATCATGGTCGATTTGCCGTGATCGATGTGGCCAATGATCACCAAATTCAAATGTGGTTTATCTTTGGGGATAATACATCATCTCGTTTTATATTTCCGTTAATTTTATGATAGTTCAAACAAAATTTCGAAATAATCTATTATTTCTCATTAGTTGAATAAGGTCTTTAATGAAGACCGTTTTATATTTTTTATGGTATTTTTTACGAAAAGTCGATCGTTTTGGGTATTTAGTGGGACTAAGAACGCGTTTTTACATTTACAGATCGATATAGCACATAGATTAATATAAATCAATACTTGATATTCTTCTTCTAAATTTAGAGACTTTCGATTTTTCGAATCTGATTTCTTCTCATCTATTTTTTCATTAAACTAAATTTATCTAATTGAATATCTGTTTTTGGAAATAATTGTTCATTATGGAGTATACCAGTTAATATATCGTAAATTTTCTCTATTTTTTATTTTTTAATATTTTTAGGAATATAAATTTACAAGCGTGGCACAAGCTTTCTTAGATTCGTGTTGTGATTTCAATCAACTTCTTAAAAATTCCACTTTTCTCCCAGACGATTTTATATTATACTTTTTTTTTCTAATAACATCTTTTTAACCAATTTAGAAATTCAATTAAAAAAAGAGATAAAAATCAAATGAAAAAATTAAAAACAACAAGGATAAATCAAACCGTCGCATTTTTAACTATATTGATTTTTGGGGTGATTACAACGCTTCCAATCTTTTTCAACGACGAAACCTTCTTTGATAACAAGATAATTGAAGAAAGGTTGAATCTTCGAGTTTCAGCACCTATCTCACCTATTTTCATAGATAACAATTGGACGGCATATATAACCGCAGGAGTATCGTGGCTGAGTGGTAATGGAACGAGCGACGATCCCTATGTCATTGAAGATATAGAGATCGATGGACAGTATAATTATCATTGTATACGCATCGAAAATTCGATCGCCCATTTTGTCGTGAGAAATTGTACCTTCGTTAACGGACCCCTATGGGATAGTCGTGACTTTGAATACGGAGGAGGAATAAGATTATTCAATGTTTCAAACGGGCAATTAATAGAAAATAATTGTTCATATAACGATTATGGAATTTTTATGGAAGATTGCGCTGAAAATACTTTATTTGGAAACGATTTATATTACAATTTCGATGATGCGATTGTTATATGGGATTGCAATAACATAGATGTTCTTGAGAACAATGTCATTTTTAACGAAGGTCGTGGGATTTACTTTGAGTTTTCGGACAATTGTAATATTTTAGAAAATGAGGTGCACTCGAACTTGGTTTATGGTCTCGATCTTTATGAGCTCGATAATAGCGTCGTGACAAACAACAACATTAGCAATAATGGGTTTTTCATACCAGATGGAGGTGTATCATCTGTTGGAATTAATATTGATTGCTGCCATTTCAACGACTTCGTGAGAAACACGGTATCTGATCAGTTAATAGGAGGAATCGGAGAAGGAATAAAAATACTTGGTTCAAACGATAACTATTTTTTTATGAATGACATTAACCACAACGGTGACGGTATTCTAATAACTTATGGTTTTGATGATAGCAAAAATAACATATTCTTTGGTAACAATGTCACAAACAATATGAACTACGGAGCGATGATAGAATATTCAAGTTCAAACAATACATTTTATTGCAATAATTTCGTTAATAACACCATTCACGCTCGAGATAGTACTTCTATAGATGATAATTTCTGGTTTTTTTCAGTAGTTGGAAATTATTGGGACAATTACACGGGAGTTGACACAGATGGTAATGGAATAGGCGATTCACCTTACGAAGATATTGAAGGTTCAGTAGCCATTGATTTATATCCCTTGATGGAGCCCGTCTTGGATCCAGAAGAGGTTTATGCAAATCATACGGATGGCGGCCCAGAATGGTCCGGAGAACCAATCTATATCGACGACTCGTCACCGACAAATAGTTGGGCGCATTATAAGAGTTCGGGAGCGTCTTGGTTAAGTGGTAATGGAACGAGCGACGATCCGTATGTCATCGAGAATGTTAAGATAAATGGGCAAGTTTTTTATTATTGCATTCACATTGAGAATTCGATCGCTCATTTCATCGTGAGAAATTGTACGCTTCTTAATGCTTCCTTTTCGACCAGAGCAGGAATCAGGTTATATAATGTTGCAAATGGACAAGTAATAGATAATAATTGTACATATAATTATAACGGAGTATACATTCAGGATTGCGTTGAAAATATTACTTTATTTGGAAACGAGATAAAAAGTAATAGCGAATCTGGAATAGTCGTTGACGATTGCGATTTTGTAGATATCCTTGAAAACAATATTACTAATAACGGAGGTAATGGGATTTTCACCTATAATTCTGACGATTGTAACATATCATTAAACGAAATACACTCGAACGAAGGAACAGGGCTCTATCTTGATAATTCAGAGTATAACACCGCAGAGGAAAACAAGATTAGTAATAATGGTTTTTCTGATGAATGGGTCGGAATTGAGTTAATTTACTCTCACGATAACGATTTCTTGAGAAACACAATATCAGACGAGCTAAAATTCGTAGGAGGTTCGTGGGTAGGACAAGGTATAAGAGTATGTGATTCGTATCGCAATTACTTTTTCATGAACAATATAATCCACAACGGACAAGGAGTTGTTTTAACTGACACTGGAATGCAAAATCGATTTAATTGGTTATTCGGTAACAACATCACGGATAATGTAAATTACGGAGTGTTTATAGCAGATGGACAAATGTTGGAAAATTCGATATATTGCAATAACTTCATAAATAACTCAGTTCACGCCCGAAATAACGATGATAGATATAATTTTTGGAACGCATCTACAGTTGGAAATTATTGGGATGATTACACAGGAGTTGACGCAGATGGTAATGGATTAGGAGATACTCCCTATAATCTTTTTAGAGGTTGCGATTATCTCCCATTAATGGAAATAGTCCTAGATCCTGAATGGGTATTTGCAAATCTTACGAGAGATTCAGAAGAACCAGATGAATCAATGGGTATTAGTCCCATTTACATCTTCGGCTTGTCACCAACTGATGATTGGGTGTATTATAAGAGTTTAGGAGTTTCGTGGTTAAGCGGAGAAGGAACATTCGACAATCCTTATGTCATAGAAAACCAATTTATCAACGCTAGCTCTGCATCTGAAAATAGATCTTGCATATATATCGAGGAATCAAGAGCTCATTTCATCATAAGAAATTGCACGCTAGTCAGTGCTTCAGAAGGTCTATATCGTTATAAAGAAGGTGCGGGAATAACTTTGAATAGGGTTACTAATGGACAATTAATTGGTAATAATTGTTCTTTCAATGACATAGGAATTAAGTCAGCAGATAATTATGACAGTAGTATCCTTGTAACTGGAAATGACTTGATATTAAATAAAAAATATGGACTGTACCTAGAAACCATTGGTAATTGCGAGGTCACTGAGAACAATATGTTATATAACGGAATTGGGATGTCGATATTTAGCTGTAGATATAGTAACTTTTCTAAAAATGAAATACATTTTAACGATGGATATGGAATGCAAACTAGAAATATCCGTTCTTGTTCATTTGAAGAAAATAATATTAGTAACAATGGAGGTACAGACGAAATTGTCGTTAGTTCTTTACTCTTCTTGAAAGGAAGTGCTACAGATAATACGAATGGAATTTTCATTAATAATAGTTACGATAACGAGTTCCTGAAAAATATTATTAGTAACGAAATAACAGGTATCCAAATGCAAAATTCGAGCGAGAACTATTTCTTCTTAAATATCATTCACCACAACAAGAACGGCATTAATTTAGACTTGCAATCAAACAAAAATACGTTTTTTGGAAATAATTTCACAGACAACACGGACAAGGGGGTATCAGTAGCTGAAGGTTGTTCTGATAACCTATTGTATTGCAATAATTTCATAAATAACACGATTCACGCAAGTGATTTAAACCCTCCACTCGTTAATCATTGGAATACAAGCACGATAGGAAATTATTGGGATGATTATGGCGGAGTTGATACGGATGGTGATGGAATCGGAGATTCGTCAAATGGATTGGACTATCTACCTATAATTGTGCCCGTTGAAGATCCAGAAGAAGTTATTGAAGATCATCAGAGCGATATGGATGATGGAAATACGGAAGATCAAGGAGAGGGGGGAGGAAACATCTCTTTTGGCGGTTCTTTCCTTCTTTTTTCTCTCTTAGCAATAGCTTCGCTTATTCTTATCTTTAGGAAGCGTCATTTCAAGTAAATAAAAAAATTCCATAATTCATTTTTTTTTTCTTAATATCTTTTATTGAATTAGATATTGCACCTTAAAAAAAGAGTTTTGCACATTATGATGATAAAAGTCAAATAACATTCCTTCTTTATAACCCTATCAAGGAAAAAAAAACACTTATCTCGTGCAAAACAACATGGTAAAAAGTCGAACGAAGTTTCCCCGAGAAGGAGAATTTATAATGGGACGGGTGGTTGAAATTCAAAACCAATACATTTATGTGGACTTGATCGATTACAAAGGGCTTGATTCAGAAGAGCACGCTCGGGGCATGATCCATATAAGCGAGATCTCAAGCAGGTGGATCAAGAATATCCGAAATTTTGCTCGCATTAATCAAATCCTCGTTTTAAGGGTTTTAAAAGTGGACTCATACAAGGGGCACGTGGACTTGTCTCTCAGGCGGGTAAACTCCGCTCAGAAGGAAAATCGCAAGAAGGAACAAAAATTCGCAATGAAGTTCGAAACCTTGCTCGAGTTTCTATCCGAAGAAACTGGCATGACACTTGACGAAGCCTATGAAAAGGTCGGTTTTCCCATTTTAGACATGTACGACAACTATCAGGACGCCATCGAAGATTTAAAAGAGAACGGCCCGCAAATTCTTAGCAAGCTCAATGATATTCCCGAAGACGTCAAGCAGAAATACCTGAATATCATTAACGAAAATGTGGAAATTTCAACAATAAACATCATTGGCAAGATAAAGCTTTCTTTTTCTAACGAGAACGGAATCGAATTGATCAAGGATTCCTTGCTGAACGCCCTCAAGGTGGTGAAGCAACCAAAAGAAACGCGTCACATTAACATATCGTATATTGGAACGCCCTTCTATCGCTTGGAGATCGTTTCGAAGGATTACATCGATGCAGAAGCGATCTTATCAGAAGCCATGGAAATCATTCAGGCAAATGTGCAACAATATAATGGCCAGTTCGAGTTCATTCGAGATTAATCAAGACTTAATGTGATGGGAGGAGTTCGATAATGACAAAACACCTTCAAAAATGCGTAAACTGCGGAGAATATAGCTTGGCCAATCCGGAGCTCAAGTGCATTTACTGCGGAGGGCAGCTGACGAACGTAAAACCTCCCAAGTTTTCGTTACAAGACAAGTTTGGCAAATATCGGCTCAAATACTTCAAGGAAGAATTTGAAAAGAAATACAATTAAGTGATTTCTGAAGATCTGTTAAGAATGACCTATTTTATTTGCTGATTTATAATGTAATTAACATTGCGTATTTTTCGTCCACGAAAATTTTCGCATTCTTGTACGGAAGGCTTGCCACGTCTTCTTTTTCGTATGGACCGTAGTTCAACAAGTCAATTCCTACAATTGGGGGAGTTTTTTTCAAAAATCTGATGAGCACATAATTGTAATCCTCTTCTTTAGGGTCTTGAAAGGTCTGGGAAGATGTATATTGTAGATTGGGTTTGATATCGTCATGCTCTGTATGTTCTTTACTCTCAAGTTTGGTTCCTTTTACTACGATCTCTTTAGCATCTTTTTTTAAATCTACATTGAAGGCATCAATCGGAGCTTGATTTATTGATTCGAAAGACTTGTCAACGATGGATAGTTTTAAAGTCTTATCATACCCTTTCAATGACGCAACAAGATTTTGGTATAAAAGTTTCTCTGCCTCAATGAGAAGATCAATATCAATAGCTTGCAAGGCAAGTGCGGCGTTAATTAACTTGATTTCGCGAATTTTCAATAAATCTGAAAGCAAATATTCAAAGTTCTTTTGATAGGTTTTAGTTAAGGTGGCATTAATCCCTTCTTCCTTTTCAATTTTAACTTCCTTAACTCGTTGGAAATCGTCTTGATATTGCTCATAGGAATCTTGCGATAACGGAGTCAACTCGTTCGACTTATATTCCTTCAACCAATGCTTGTAGAGTTTATCGTAAGCCACCTGTAAATTCATGCGATTTAAAAACCATTTTTATGTGATTTAGTAGGGGATGAGAAAGTTAAAAAAGTTATTATTAACACGTCAAGAGAGTTTTGCCACTTCCTTGCATAGGAGAAAAACGGCCAGGTGGTTGGGAACCTCTATCACGTCTCCTTGAGAATAAGGGCCATAAGTTTGATCCTTCATTGTCGTTGGAGGCACAGTGGTTTCTATAATCTGGAGCTTCTGCGTTTCGGAACTGCTATAGAATACAATTGGATCTAGCTCTTCGCTTTGCTCGTTGAGTGGATTAAACCAATCGAGCTGATCCCGCGTTAATTCTTGAACTTTAAACCCAGATTTACCGTGAAGCGAATCAGGGTAGCGAATGAGCCTATGAACATCTATAGTGACAGGTTCGTCAATTTCCACGCCAATTTCGTGCGCAATGGCCTGCAAAAACTTGACCCAGGATTCGCGCCCCAATCCTTCCACATCCCATATATTTGCTGTGCTAGTGCTTGAAAAGGTATTAAGCAATTTGATTCTTGAGTTTATAATGTTAGTTACGACATTTGATTTCAGGCCTAATCTTGTTAGCGTATTTTCCAAGAGTTCAAGTGGTTCGTTTAATATTTTTTCTAGTCGAGTAGCGATCTTACAAGCCCATCCAACATTTTCCTTTCGGAGACCGTAAAAAACACCAGATTTTTCCTTGAAACCTAGAATATCAAGGGATAAATTATTTCCACTGAGGTAATCTGCGATTTCTCTCCTCCCTTCGCTTGAAAGAGCTCTCATCTTTTCGTTTTCGACCTTGATGTGATATCCTCGGTGACCGGAAAAGGCAATTTTTAATTCTGATTCTTCGAGTCCAAAATCGGGAATTAGAAAGTCGTCCACGAGCGAGATAATTGATCTTTTAGCGACTTCCAAGCATTGCTCACAAATCCAAGAGAAGGTCTTAAACCTCGTGCTTCCACAAGAGCATTTTTTCCCCGCCATGCCTTTACCCTGCTTACCACAATCTCTACAATACCAAAAGTCATGATTTTCCTTACATGGCGTGTAAAAGTGGTCTACATCGATATCGATGATGAAATCGCAACCAAGATAGCCCTTGTTATCCATTTCCGAGCGATCGGGATTTTTGTAAATTGTTCCGCTCGAATAAACATGTCTTGGTCCCTCTTGAATTAAGTATTTACTCAAGAGAGCCGTTGTATCGAAGCCCATGTGTCGAATCATTATTTGTCGATCCCAAGGTATGAATCCAAATTCTCTGCTTCCAAATTGAGCCACGCATGCAATATCTTGTCCAATATTACGATAATAAGCTTGAAATAATCGCTTAAGAAACACCTGCTCGCTCATTCTTTATTCTCCTCTTGATTAAATTTATCAACATCTTTTGATTCTGACTTGGCGTTCCTATACTGTTTAATCGTAATGTAAGTTAGGGGGTGGGAAATGAATTTTTGTTGATCCGCTTGTTTTGAATAATAGCCTTTCAAGCAGAGTTCGTCATCGTATTCTTTGGCCTTACAAAAGTGAAGCGATTTCAAGGTATCGCATTTATGGGGGGTATAATTCTTTTCCAAGGCAAAATCAACTTGATAACGCGTCTTACTTTCGTCAAAATCAGGGAGGTTTGAAAAGATGTTCACGATCTCATCAAGTTTGTAATTAATGGCGTGTAATAAGAACACCATAAACAATCGCTCGTTGTGAACGAGGTTTTGGCCTTCTTTAGCTTTAGTTAAGATTTCCTGGAGACAAGGAGGAAAAAATTCTGAAGAAGCTTTACCTTCTCCAAACGAAAAGTCTTTGAATTCACGGGCCTCCTTTCTTTTATCCCATTCATTTGCTAACTGTTCATGTAATTCCTGAAATTCTTTCACGCTTAACAAGTCATTTTTTAGGTCCTCATTCGAATTTTTGTCTAGGTTTCCGCTTGAAAGTATCTTTTTTCGAATGTGTTCTTGGAGCAAGCGGGCAATGGACCTTTTTTCCACATATACATATCCTGCTTCTAGGGGATTATTTACTAATTTCCGGGGATCGTCTCGAAAATTCACAGAAAGAGCTAAATAGTCGGAAAAATGGAGCTTGATATTTGTCTGAAGAGTTTGCTTCATATCCTTCACGATATTAATACCGTAGTTATATGGCTTTACGGAATACTGCAGGTCCAATTTAAGATCCTGACAGAGCGTGTAAATATTTGCATAGTTGTCCTCCTTGAGGATCTCGTAATTAATCTTTGAATATAAGTTGGCAATCCTATTCGTTAAAATCTTGTCGTTAAGTGCGACTAACAGAAATTTTATGGCTAAATATATATAGGTATTAAGCTCGTCAATCTTGTATGTCGACAATTGTTCGGCGTTTTTGAATCCCGCCTTGAATATTGATACGAGTCGCGTTTTTACTTCGTTTGGAGGATATCTCGAAAAAAGTTCTTTCAAAAACTCGCTTGGTTTTTTTTCTGACAGTTCAGAGTAATATTCTCCGAGAGAAGGGAGCCAAGGGTACTTATGTAACAATTCAAGCCTAAGATCCATCCGATAATACTCCTTTCGTTCAATATGGGTTTTAATAGCACAAATATTTAACCAGATTTAATATATAGGAGTTTATCGATTTTTAAAAATTCAGATTATTTGTAGATTAACATAAAAAAATGATAAAGACAAAGGAAAAAAAAGAACGAGAAGAGACAATTATCTAACAATTACTTAATATCAATCTTTTTCTTCTCGGGTTTGGGAGGCTCTACTTTAGGTATCTTTAAGTGCAAGATACCTTTTTCCAGGTTCGCTTCTATCTTATTTTCGTCAATGTATTCCGGCAAGGCAAAAGACCTGAAATACTTCGAACTATGGTATTCCCTCCGGATGAGTTCCCCTTCCTTTTCTTCTTTCTTTTCTTCCTTGAGCTCACCTTTTATTTCTAAATTGCCGTCTTGAATCGTGATTTCAATATCTCCTTTATCTAGTCCAGGGAGCTCGGCAGTAATGTTGAAGAACTTATCGTCTTGGGTTATATTTGCCAAAGGCGTTCGAAAGATCGGCTCGTCGTCTCGTATTATTAATGACAATGGCCTGGTTCTTCTAAATGGAAAGTAAAAATCGTCCAAAAAGCTACTTCTTAAGTCGTCAAACAGGCGGTCCATTTGTTGGAACAATGAAGACGGGCTTTCCCGCCTCACGGTCATTTCTCGATCTTTCTTATCTTTCTTGCTAACCTCTATCTTATTATCTTCAGACACATTTATCACCTCAAGTTTTTCAATAGTTTTTCATTAGTGAGTGGATGTATAAAATTATTCCTGTCAAGACAGGGTTTACAACCTATAATTGTTAAACAGATACAATCATATTTAAATTTTTTCCCCAAGTTATATACCACAAAAACACATCTAATTGTGGTTATTTTTTAGATTTAAAAATTTTCAATTCCACGAAGGTTTTTATCAGTTTTATTATGGCTTTTTTCAGGTGATCCTTGCTCTTTGCCCCCAAGCATATAACTTTACCATCAGAAAAAATCCAAAATTCAACTTTTGGATTTCGCATCCGATAAATCAATCCAGGAAAAGTTTCAGGGTTGTATGTAATGGAATCCATCACGATTGTTACCGTGTTTAAATCAATTTTTAATCCCAGATCAATTGTTGAAACGATTTTGTGAATCGTGATTAAGGGATTTGAGATTATTATATTCATATTTTGAAGTATTGCAATTACGATATCTACTACCCTTTTAATCACTTTTCTATCTTTAAGGCCGGTTATAACCATTTTCCCATACGAAAAGATCATGATTGTTGCACTTGGTTTTTCAAGTTTTAAAATTAAACCAGGAAATTTGTTAGGGGCGTATTCTGTTCCTTTTAATGATTGAGAAATATTTTTTAAATCTAGTTTATCCACTATATCGGTAGAAACGGTCGCTACAACATTTAAAGAATCGATTTGACTTAGGATTTCACCCAGATTTACGAAAATAATTGAAGAACCCGAATACTCAATAAAAATTCCGCTTGCGTTTAACCAATCTGCAAGATCTTGTTTAAGCGAAGGTAATCCATTTAGGGACTCGTCAAATATAAGGAAAGGATCTTCAATCAATTCTGGAAGATGCTTCCTTTCGATAAATAACACCATTTTCTTTTTTTCTTCCATTACGAAAAGAATATTATCTCGACTTCGTTCCATCTTAATTAGTTCATTTAAATTATGAGGTTTACTAAAAGGATCTAAATAATTAGTAATTATCAGTGAAGAATGCTTAATATATAAATATGATTTAAAGAGAATCGCTATTTTAATCATTAAATTCGAACACTATTTTGATTATAGATGTTAAAACAATGGCAAGAAGAGAAAAAAAAAGGGAAAATTTACGCTTTTATTTTTTTTTCATGGGTTTACCACAACAATTAAACCCTTCTTCAGAGCAAGCCGCGTCATCTTCTCCACAACCACACGCTTTCGTTATGGTCATTTCAAGACCACAATGCTCACATACTATAACATCTCCATCTTTCAAATTATTGCAACTACTCATTTAAAATCACTTTATATTGATTAAAGGATAATTATTCTATCAATTTATAAACATTTTCATAATAAAATAAATACAAAAATTAAAACCAAATCTCAATACTTTCTCGTTATTTTTATAAAGTATAAAATAAAACTATTTTACCTCGCGTCTCTTGTTAATTTTCATGACACCTGCAAAATTCAAGATAATAACGAAAGAATATTGCCCGCACAGCAAGATGCTCAAGGAATGGCTCTCGGACAAGAGTATCTATTGGGAGGAAATCGATTACATGGACCCCTTGCTCGAAGCATCGGTGTTGAAAGACGACGAGTTTACCTCTAATTATTGCGAGATTGGAGGATGTGTGGAAAACACGCCAATTATCGTAAAAAACGGGAAAGAATATTATTACAGCGAAATTTGGAACGAGGGCATGCAATCCATCAACGAAGAAAAAGCACTGAAAGTGTTCGATCTCTAGTAATAGTTGTGGTTTAGGAGGGAATATCTCTCTTTCACTTTTTTACCGCTTTGATTTATAAATACAATTTGATTACTTAATTTATTTAATTTAATATTTAATGGAGATGGTGATATTATGGTTAAATGTCCATATTGTGAGGCGGAACTTGATTTAAACCTGTCTATTCGACCAGTTACTATCGACCAAAATTTCAAAAACGGAGTTCTCGAAGCTATGCAATTCTTTTTTGAAGTCCAATCAGAAATAACGCCTTTTGGGGGATTTGTAAAAAGTTTCATGAAAATGGGATTGCGATTCATAGATAGGTATCTTGAAAGGATTGGAGCCTTACCTACTGTGTTAATATCGTGCAAAAATTGCGATAAGGTAATAAGCGGGTCTTTATTCCATTCTTCAGACTTTTCAGGAGGAGTGGGTGGTGGATCTGGTAAATAAAAGGAAATTCGATAAATTAAAGAGTTTTAATTTTATTATTTATTTTTTTTAATATTAATATAGATTTAATTTTGGCCTATTAGCATCCACATTGTATGATATTTCAAGTCTTTAGAATAATTTTTATGAAAGAATTCAAATTGGTTGATAAGTGTCAAGAAATGAAAGTCCTTTTTCAATTCCTCTTCAGAGGAAAAATGAATGAAATACTCGCTTTGAAACGAGTTTATATCACCTTTCACGGGATTTCCCTTTCCATAATATTGCCTATCGCTTGAAGAAAGAGTACTCAAGATAAAAAATCCATTTGCTTTTAGAATTTTCCTGATCTTTAAGATAAACGATTTTCTCTCGGTTATAGGAAAGAAATGATAAACACCTGAAATAAAGATAATATCGTATTGGGTATCGTCTAAATCCTTCCAATCCATGCGTTCAATCTTGATGTTTTCTTGAGTTTTGTTAAGTCTTTTTGCGTTTTCTACGGCTTTTAACGAACTATCAATTCCATGCACGATGAGATTATCCAAGTTTGAACTTAAAAATTTAATATCGCGTCCATTGCCGCATCCAATGTCCAGAAGGGTATATCTATTAGATTTAATCAATTTTTTTTTTAAGAATTTTAAAGTCTCTTTCGCGACTATACTAACCTTATCTTCCCCACTTGGAAAATTTTTATCCATACAATGATTTAATCAATAGAACATTTAAAGAATTTTTTAAAATTCCATTTTACTATTTGTTTCTATTTAAAATCGGATTTTTGCACTTTTTCTCTGGCAAATAAAGATTTGAGATAATCGGTTACAAATTGAAGCCTTTTTTCAAATGGTAAAGAATCATCTAATACCATTTTTCTCATGAGCGCTTGATATTTACCCTCTACTTTTTCGATTAGCGTGTTGTTTTCGGATTGAATGATTCGAATTTTGGGTTGTTTTTGGATGAAATCAATCAGTTTTAACCATTTCTCCGCGTCATTGGGATTTATGCCTATTTCTTTCAACCTGCTCTTTGGAAAAACATCTTGTTGGCTATCGATAAACTTAAAAATTGCTTCAATTCGTTCTTGGATGGTTCTTCTTTTAGGTTTTTTGCTCGACATTATTTTTTAATCCTAAATTATTATTGTGTTTTTAATATATAAGCTTTGGTACGTTATTGGATCTTGAGATCTAATAAACAAAGGTTTTTAAGATCACATTTTATTGTAAATATTGTGAGTTATGAATGATTAGAATTTTAAAACGGGATATATCACTTACCTTGATCGGAAATTGAAGGAAAGAACATGAATAATAAAGAAAGAATGGCATCTATTAGCATAAACATTGATTCGCAGAAAAATGCTTTAATTTATTACGTGCGAGAGGTGCTTGGGAAGGAGAATCCAAACGAAATTGATTCACTAGAGAAGAAATTTACAGAGAAATACAATACACTGCTTGAACAAAACATTCACGAAGACATGGTTGATCTCGAAAAGTTTTATCAATTAATCCGCTTTTTTAAACCAGCTTTATCGGAAATATTAAAACCAGGAAAAAGTTTCGATATGGCATGCGATCTTGCCTTGCAGAGTTTTAATGTGCCCCTAAATCGAATTCGCCAGCAAATCAATGCGGACTATCAAACTACAAGTCAACGCACGAAAACTGGTCCAATCCTTCCGGGAACAAATAAATCACTGACGATAAGTTTCGTTTGTGCATCTTGTAAGGAAGAAATTGAGATCCCACAAGTGTTACAAAATAAAATATTGAACGGTCTTGAGAATTTTGAAAGACCTATTCACCACGGAAACCCCATGGAAATTAAGATCTCTCGAATCGTTCGGGATACATCTGAAGACCAATCAGTGAAAAAGATCGAAAAAATTGAGATCCCACCTGCGGAACTTTTAATGGGTCACATGAACACTTCTGAGCGAAATGTGGAATATTTAAAATTAATAAGCGTCGGAATTGATATAGGTTCTTCCACATCGCATTTAGTATTTTCCCGCTTGACGTTACAAAGAGAGAGAAGTTTTTTTAACATGACTAATCGGTTTAATTTAATCAATCGAGAAATTATCTACAAGGGAAGCATCCTGATGACACCTTTATTAAGCAAAGAAGACATAGATATAGAAGCCGTGATTGAATTTTGCAAGAAAGAATACGAAAACGCTGGTATGACTCCAGAACAAGTCGACACGGGTGCAGTTATCGTGACAGGAGAGACTGCCAAAAAACAAAATGCAGATCTTATAGTAGAAAGGTTATCGTCTGAAACAGGAAAGTTTGTAAGCGCTACTGCAGGTCCAAATTTCGAATCGTTATTAGGAATAATGGGAAGTGGCATGGTAAAATATTCGTCAGAAACCCAGAAGACCGTCATGAATGTCGATGTAGGAGGCGGAACAAGTAATTTGGCCATTGCTTCAAATGGAGTCGTGCATAGTTGTTCGTGTATTAATATCGGGGGGAGGCTGTTAGGGATAGATAACGACTTTAAAATCTGGAGAATTGATGGTCCTTGCGAATTCTTAATGAAAGAATTGAATATGAACTATAGGATTGGTGATATAATCCCAGAAGTAGATGTAAAAAAAATTGCTCACGAATTTGCTAAAGCTCTAGTTGAAGTAATGCAAGGTCCTGCCACGAGTAAAATAGCAAAATGGTTAATGATGACCGCTGATTTGGATGTTTCGATCCCCGTTAATGAATATTCGTTTTCAGGGGGGGTTGCTGAATTTATATATTCTACGGAATATTCGTCAATATTTTACAACGATATTGGAAAATACCTTGCCGACGAAATAAAAGCGCTTGTAAGCACCCTTGAACTCCCAATTATAGAACCCGTTAATAAAATAAGAGCAACGGTGATTGGCGCAGGATCCTTTTCCTTATCTGTATCCGGATCCACATGTTATTACGATGAAAACATCCCACTTCCTATAAAAAATGTACCTGTTATCACGATTCCGTTTAAATTAAACGATTTGACCAAAAATAAAGACGCTTTAAAAAATCAAATCGACTTAACATTAAAAACATTTGACATGGAAGAAGGAAAGGATCTTTACGCTCTTTATTTCAAGGAATTGATAAGACCAACTCCAGAGTTCATCGAAGCGCTTGCGAACGCACTACCAAATTCAATCGCGAAAAAGTCCTTGATCATTATCATACTCAGATTCGACGGCGCAAAAGTTTTAGGTCTTGCTTTAAAAAAAAACACACAATTACGAGAAAATCTTTTTTGTTTGGACGAATTAGAATTAGAAACAGGAGATTGGATTGATATTGGTGCCGCACTCAAGCATAAAGACGCCTTCCCAGTTACAATAAAGAGCTTAGTATTTAATCAAAACAAACCATTTATTCAAACCGAACAAGATAAATTAGATATTGATAAAACTCTTAATGCGTTTGAAGATTTTCAACAAAATCACGAGGGATACGAGAAATTATTGATTTTAAATTCAAAGGGAGAAATCGAGTTATCCTCAGATCCAAATTTCTGTACTGCTGAAGAAGCAAGAAATTTATTAAGTGCTTGGAAGGAACATAAAGCATTTTTTACAATTGGAGATAATCGATATCCAATATTGAGTTCTGAAGAGCTTCAATTTGCCGCAGGGAGCAACCAATCGAATGGATACATAGTAGGATCAAAAACTAAAAATAATCGATATGCACTAGTAAATATTACCAAGGGACCCATATTAATGAGACCTAACATTGCAAGAGTTGCGGCAATTGATGTAAATAAATGGTCGTGGGATTTGATTTAAGCTTTTTTTTATTGATATTGTTTTTTCACTAGATTTTACCCATAACAAGCAAAGTGGTTTGTGCCACGCTTACAACAGCATTACCTTTATCATCGCCACTTGGAAAGGAAATTATATAAATTTAATACTAACATTAAATAAATAATTTTAAAAAAATTGATAATTGTCTTTCTAAGCGATTTAAATATAATTTTCTTCAAAAAGGAATGTACAATGAACGATCAAAATATAAAAAAAAATATTTTTAGCCGAGAAAAGTTAATCAAGAAAGGTAAACGGATGAAACGCTTGGTTTCGCTTGTAATGAAGCTAGGACTTTTAAAAAGCAAGAAAATAGGTACTGAGCGTTTTGTCGAAATGTCTTACGGAAAGATAAGGGTGTTGGAATATGGGTTTGACGATCCCAAGATTTCACCGCTATTTATAGACATGCACGGAGGAGGATTCATTTTCTTATCAGCGGATTTTGACGAACCCATAAATCTTTTTTTCAGAGAAAAAACTAACATCAAAATCGTTAGCATTGATTATCCACTAGCACCAGAAAGCCCATATCCCATCGCAGTCGAAGCGGTTTACGAGGTAGTCGAACATTACGTGAATAATGCCGCAATATTTAAATGTGATCCTAATCGTGTTGGAATCGGTGGGCACAGTGCGGGAGCCAATTTAGCAACGGTTACTTGCATTCGGGCAAAGGAGAAGGACGGTCCAACCTTTAAATTTCAAATTTTGGACTTCCCACCTTTAGACCTACACACCAACCCGTTTCAGAAGCCGCGACCCAAGAAAGCCATGTCGCCAAAGATGGCTGCAGCTTACAACGCTTGTTATACGGATTTTGAGACCGCAAAATCACCTCATGTTTCCCCAGTTTTTGCGACTACGGAACAATTATTAGGACTTCCCCCCGCCTTGATCATCGTGGCAGGTCACGACCTGCTTCACGACGAAGGAGTCTTATATTACCAGATGCTCAAAAAGGCTAGAGTTCCTGTAGAGCTCCACGATTTCCCTAACGCTAAGCATGGTTTTGCATATAAAAAAAATTCTGATGCAAAGAAAGCACAGGAATTTATGGCAGATTTCATCAAAAATAATATATAATTCCCTTGTTTATCACACGGATGTTTCTTTATTAGAGAAAAAAATCGTCAATGTTTTAACAGCGGTTCATAAAAATTATTTGTATTGATTTTCTATATATATTAACGAATTAAATGCTATATTAAACGATGAATTTCGATTATAAATGCGTGGAATGTCGTGCGTGTGAGGAAAATTGTTCAATTTTTATTACTACGGGCAATAATAGCCCAATGGAAAAATTAAAGATAATTGATGATTTACAAAACAAGATCAAGATTACTGACGACCAAATTCACACGATCTTTAATTGCAATAAATGCGAAGCGTGTCAAAATAGTTGTCCACAGCAAATACCCCTTATCAAGCTTTACGATTGGGCGCGTCACGAAATTCAAAGTTCCTATGGCTTGAGAAACGAAAAACAATCTCGTTTGATTCAAAATATCGTGCTAACGGGTAATCCTTTTGGTAGCGAAGAGTCTCGTTTAAAAGGAATTTCGTTAGAATTATTGAATAAAACTAAAGACCAAGAAATCAAACGAGTTGAATCAAAAACATTGCTCCATCTCGGGTGCATGCTAGGATATAGACTTAATTCAATGCGAGACGATCTCCTTCAAATTTTTGATTTCCTAAATATAAATTATACCTTGCTTAAAAACGAAAATTGTTGCGGTTATTTTGTCTGGAACACCGGCGATCATGCGACTGCTAGAAAAATAATCGGAAAAAACTCACAAGACTTTAACCAATTCGATAAGATTATCTGTGCATGTGCGGGTTGTTACACTTTTTTTAAAGAACACTATCCCAATAAAGAGAAATTTTTTCATTGCATTGAAATCATTGACGAGAATTTAACGAGGCTGAAACAAGAGGGTAAATTACATGCTAAACCTTTGAATAATACGGTCGATAAAGCAATCTTATTTCACGATTCGTGTCACCTCACGAGACCACACAAAATTATTGATGCCCCACGCAGGGTCATGAAATCAATTGGAATTAAATACAAGAACTTTGCTCGTCATGGAGAAAATTCATTATGCTGTGGGGCGGACGGCGGGTTGAGAATGATTAATCCAGATTTAGCGATAAAGATAGGACTGGAGAGAGTTAAAGAGGCTAAAAAAGTGAATTCTGATGGAATCATAACCTTATGTCCCTTCTGTATTTTTAATTTTCGGGACGCTACTTCCGAAGAAGACGCAATAGAAGTTCAAAGCCTTTATCATCATATACGGAATTATGTGGAATTAATCGAGAAATCTTAATAAAAGTTCTTTTTATGATTCATTTGTCTTAAAACTGGTTTGTTTAAAATTTTCTCGAACAAATAAATATATCAGATAATCAATTATGTGCTAAAGTCTTTCTTCTCGAAAAAAGTTTAAGAAAAGTAAGTTGAAAAACGATGAATTTCAATAAAAATTTATCTATTTACTATCTCCATATCACTTAAATTTTATTCTTTAGTATATTGAGATTTTAATGATTTACTTATTGTGCGGATTATAACCTTTAAAAATCCCTGTATAGCTGTTTCTGGAAATTTCAACATTTATCTTATAATTGCCCGTTAAAGGCTGAAAGCCGGCACATGTTCCCATTTTTATCTGTTATTCATATAACACATTTTATAAGCTCTATTCTCATATTTGAGCATGCATTTCTGCATTTCTTGTGGTAAAAATACATGAGAAATATAAATAATGCTAGATAATGCTTGCAATCATACAAAAAGTCAAGTGTAAGGTTAAAAAAAGAATATAGCCCGAGATCTATTTACACGATCGCCTGACGGACATCTGCTATGTTTTCACAGACCTCCAGAGCCATCATTGAGAAAGATAATCCGGAACCATATCCCATGAGAAGGATTTTTCCCCCCGGAAGCACCTGGTTCTCATTGAGTATTTTTTGCAGTGTAAACGGTATTGAAACAGAAGCCATGTTACCGAATGAATCAAGGGTGATGGGGCACTTCTCAATGGGTAAACCCATCGAATCCAAACCCGCTTTAATGATCTTAATACTTGGCTGATGAGGTATAAAGAGGTCGATATCTTCTTTTGTCCAGCCTATATCATTTAATAAATTGTGAATCATGTCAGGACCATGTAATAATGCTCCATCGAATAATGCTTTTGAATCGACAAACATCGGTTTTTCCATTGAAGGCAGGATGCTGAGGTCGGCATAATGACTTAATGTTGTTCTCGAATATGCGTTAAAACTCAAAGAAGTTTTCCCAGAATATGAATCCGGGCAGATAAGCGCGGCAACAGCACCATCTCCTAAAGTCAATGCCGCCATACACTCCGTTCCTCTTTCCCGGTTTATCATTGCATTATAGCTGTTCTTCAACACCGTGCACCCTTTTTCAGCACCTATAATAAGGGCCAATTTTGATTTTCCTGAGGCAATAAAAGAATCAACTACAATCAATCCGTCAAGGAAACCTAAACAGGCGTTGGAAATGTCAAAGCTCGTTGCCGAATGAATCCCGATTTTTTTTTGTATTAGAGATGCTGTCGAAGGCTCGGCATACATGCGGCAAACAGAACAAAAAATGACTGTATCTATATCTTCAAGATGGATGTCATTATTATTACTCTGTGCATTTCTAATTGCGTCACATGCCGCCAGCGCGCCCATTTCTACAACCGTCATCCCCTCTGGCGCTTCTCTTCGCTCAGTAACACCAGCGCGCTTACAGATATCGTATCCGTTTAACTCTGGTAAAGCATTATTGATCCCCTTCTGGATGTGCGAACTTTCAAGAACATTTTCGGGAATCCAGCATCCAAATTCCATAATTTTAACCGAACCCATATGAGTGGGTAATTTCTTAACCATCGTTTTCATAATAATCCCCCGAAGAATTTGTTTTTTAAGTACAAATTAAAGTTTACAAATTCTGTCACTAATATTATTTACCAAATATAAACATTGCAAAAAATGTAGAATTTTATCATACAGTGATTAGGTTCAATAAAAGTAGGACGAAAAGGAAGTAATTCAGAATTACTTGGACAACTTAGTTTTGAATAATAGTGGATAAATTAAAGGTTCTTTTGAATATTAGCACCATTTCTGTTTCAAAAGAATCATCAAAAAAAAAAGGAGTTACATCTTTTTTTGAAAAAGTATCATCTTTTCTGTAAATTTACAACAATAGTGTAACTACAATTAAATAATGAAAAATTTTACTTATAAATTTTAATGTTTAAACCATTCTCTGACGATCTATAATTTCTATGCGATAATTAAACTAAAAAATGATTGTAGAATAAATGAAAAAAAATCTGAAAATACGATTAAAAAATTAGAAAAAATAAACCACCTTTACCCATCTTATTATCTAATAAATCCAATATTTGAGAAGGGATTTTTTGCCCTCAAATTTAACTTAGAGATATAAATTATAAATGTTTAAATTCCAAAAGATCTAAGGATTAAATATTATGATTACTGATGTTAATTACTTTCTAAGAAGATATATCCAAGCGGAGGATGATTTTCTCGATATTATGGATTATATTAATATAACTGAGAATTGGAATGACCCTTGTTATAAAATTGGATCTTCAAAACTAATGGATTTTTGTTTAAAAGTCTGTACAGAAATTGAAACTCTTTTTCGCGAAATTTTAAATAGTACCAGATTTGATTCTCATCAAGATATATCTAGAAAGAGAAATAACCAAAATATTAATGTATATATGGATGTTATAGAACCAGTTTATGAATTAGGGAAATATTCCGTTTTTTTTCTACAAGGAAGAATGGAAATTTGGCCATTTTTGAATTTTAACACTCAAACTCCAGAATGGTTTAAAATTTACTCAAAATATAAACATAATAAATTGGAATTACTGAAAAGATGGAATATTAAAGCTAGCATTCATGCTCTTAGTGCGTTTCTCATTCTTGCTATAAATCATCCAACAATTGATGGAAAAAATTTTATAAGTAATAGCGTTTTTCAAAGAGTCTTAGATTTAATATCAGCTAGACCTAGATTTAGTTTACCTCCAACTTAATATACTATTATAGTTCTTAGATGCAAAGGCAGAAGATAAGAAAGAGATATTAGACAACTCCATCTCTACCATCTGAATCATCAATATTTGTAAATTTTCCTAGGTTATCAAATTCATTCAAAGCAAGTACATAACAAATCTTCAAAGGTCTTTCTTGGATTTCCTTGTAATCTACTCCAGTCAATCATTTTAATCCGAAATATCTCTATATTAAAAATTTGTAGTTTTTGTCATCTTAAATCTAATTGCATATATACTTTACAAGTTCTATATATTTGTTTTAAGGACTCATGATATTATTTCTGAAACAGAACAAATTCTAAGAATTATGTAATATTTTATTTAGAAGGGATAAGATCTAAATATTTAGATCATCAAGATCTAAATCATAATTCATAAAGTCTATACACTTTTGTTTTCTTTCCTTGTCAAGATCTAATTTCATAAAAAGTTCTTTAAACTTAATGATTGAAATGTTTGGATGTGAATTTAATCTTTTTTCGTAGTCAAAAAATGGATTTTCATTCCATACCCAAATTTCAAGAATATAATCAAAGTATTCTTTAATTTGAATTTTGGATTTAAAGTTATTATCATCTTGAATCGTAGTTTTAATTAGATCAATCTTATTTAAAATTGTATCTATATATTTATCGTGTAAGTCATTTTTACATTCAATTAAATGTAGAAGTTCGTTATTATCTTTATAAACTAAATCAAATTCAAAAGTAGATTGAGTAGATTTAATTTTTTCTGACCAAAATATATCAATCTGTCTTGTTTTTGTAAGATAATAATAGATTAAAAGTTCTAAATATGATCCTTTAAATTCTGAGAGAAAAATCCTTCCAAATTTAACCAAATTAGATCTTTGTAATAGATTTGGTAAATATCTTCTTATTAGTAATTCCGAAGAAACTTCAAAGGTTTCAATTTCAAAATCTCCTAATAGTTCCATTTGTCGAATAAAATCTTCAATTAAAAGGCGATAATCATTGCTTGTTCCCATTGGATCATCCGTACCAAGTTCATAAAAAACAATCCAGCCACTTTCATTTAATAATATAGCATAAGAATAAAAAAATGAATCAGATGCATTAATTTTATGTATTATTCTCTTAAGAATTATCTTTTCTTTTAGGTTCTCCCGATCTTTCAAATCTAATGTACCTAATAATAATCTTTTAAATGTAAGAAATCCTTCAAAATCTCTCTTATAATTAAAGTGAAGTATAGTTACGGGTTTAAAGTAAAATTCTTGTTCTAAACTTTGAGCATCTGCAATTTTTTTTACTTTTTTTTTCATATCTTCAATCAGTATATTTAATGATTTTTTAATACTATTTCTTAAGGATTTCTTCTTTAATGAACTATCATCTTTAAGATCAAAATGATTTTCTAAGAAAAAAACGAATGGATTCGTGATATTAAAATTATTAAAACACGGTTCGATTAATTTATCCCAAATTTTTCCGAAGTATTTATCCAAGGATAACCATTTTTTTCGTATTTCAATTCCTTTTTTTAATCTTTTTTTATCCTTTCTATAAATTTGAAGTATCATATCTAAAGGTGAAATTCTTATATCCTTAAATTGGAAT
>JAFGGO010000087.1 GCA_016930515.1 Promethearchaeota archaeon
ATTGATATCGATAGTTATGGGTTGACAGCAAGTGATTTTTACGATTCCGATAAAGTTGTTCTTTTACGGTTTGCTTGCATGATAAAAACCAATAATTTTCATTCAATAATAGATTGGAAAGATATATTCAAGAATTTTCCCATAGCATTTAAAGAATTTGAATCGTTTTTTTCGAAAGAAAAAGTTACATGGTATATTAAACAATGTAGTTCGAATTTAAAATTAATTGTTAATAAAATATTAACGGAACCCGAGTATATTGAGATCTTAAAAGAAAATGAAAAATTTTGGAAAGATTTTCAGAATAGAATTAAATGATATATTTATTTGTAAATTAAACTATAAAGTAATGAAAAATTGAATATATAAAAAATAAAAAAAAGTAAAGTTAAGTTGTATTTGATTTTTCTCCAGAACGCTTGTCTCTGATTTGATCCATGTGTTCAGCTGTTAAGAGGGAAATGCTTCTTTCCTTAGCCCAATCAACGCAACCTTTTAAAGCTTTTTTCAAGAATATTCTCGGAACTCTAACTAATTTTGCACACGCTTCTTCCGTGAATTTTACATCAGGATCCATCCTATCCGCTGCGTATTGTACCGTAGATATTTCGACTGCTTTGTTTTTTGGGATGGCTTCTGCATAAGGTGCCTTGAACTTAGCGATCCAGAAGTTTGTATTGTCTCGGTATCCGTAATCAACGGGAATGTTCGGAAAACCCTTTGAAGAAACTCCATCAACAATACAGCTTTTATATTCTGATTTCATTAAGATGTTATCGATTCTCAAGATAAAATGTGCTCCGAACTCGCTCGTGATACCGTTAAAATCGTGATATGGTGGTGAATACCTTTCTTGAACTTCGTCCTTATCTGCTCCATCTAAATGACTGAGCCAGGTGCATTCAAAAACTTGATACGCCTCTCCAATTATTTTTGGATAATTTCCTTCTGGATCTTCTTTCTTTTTTTGACCATCAACTAAAGTAAAAATGCAATCTTTCATTTTTTCTTCTGTAGAATCGCCTGGAAACCCAAGTGCCACGCACTGTTTTATGAATTTTTTATCGTCTGGAACGAAGTTAAGGGAACATTTTTTTCTTTTGAGGATGTTCCTTGCCGTGTTTGAGTTGTTTCTCGCTTCAAGAAGCATGGTATAGTGATCTTTTCCTGCAATGTAGTAAGGAAATACGAGCGAATATGGTCCGATGTTAGTTTCTCCCTCATCGGTTAGAGAACCAATGGCGATGATAGGCATGGGAAAAAACGAGCTCGTTTGATAAAAGTTATCTAATATATTGATCCGTTCAAAATTGTTTACTACCATTTAGGTGTTCTCGTTTATGTTTTAGCAATCTTATTCTTATTTTAATAAAATATTGCTTCAAAAAAAAAACAATTGAAATTTCAATTGTGAATTCGCATAATACGCGCAATTAAATGGAGAATTTTCACCTCAAAAATATATTTGTTTTAGAATGTAAAAAACATCTTTAATAAAGGGTATCTATTTATCTAGTATATAATCATCATATAAAACGGAAATTTAAAATGACTACATATTGGGCTCCATTGCTACACATTTACCAACCTCCGACGCAAGAAATAGATATTTTAAGAAAGATCAATAAGGAATGTTATGTACCGTTATTTTCAGTTATTGAAAAAAACGATAATTCAAAATTTTGCTTGAATATTAACGGTGTTCTTATGGAACTTCTAAAAGAATACGGGATGGATGATACATTAGATTTATTAGACCAATTAGTAGTTGCGGGTAAGGTGGAAATCTTAGGTACGGGAAAATTTCATCCAATCTTACCTTTAATTCCAAAAGAGGAAGCATCTCGTCAAATTCGGATGAACGAGGAAAGTAATAGAAACGAATTCGGAGCTTCCTGGATGCCAAGAGGATTTTTTCCTCCAGAAATGGCGATATCTACCGAAACAATAAATCTAATTGGTAATCTAGGGTATAAATGGGTCATCATGAGCGGAATTGCGTGTCCGACGGAAGAGAAAGGAATAGAATGGCCATACAATAAGATTTATTCTGCACCTAATGGAATGCTCCTGTATTTCAGGGACGACATTCTAAGTAACAAAATCGCCTTTCAAAAAATTGGCGCTAAAGAATTCGTGCAAGCATTAGGTGAAATATATCCTGTAAAAGATAAAACCAAAAACGATAAAGATAAATATATAATCACTGCAATGGACGGTGAAACTTTTGGACATCACATTCCTAACTATGAAAAAGTTTTTCTTGCTAAAACTCTAGATTTAGTAAACAAGGAATCAGACATTGAAACAATTTTCATTTCAGATTTATCCCAAAAATTTCCAATTGACAAGAAAAAAATCCTTCCCCGGAACTCGTCCTGGAGTACGAATTACGAAGATCTAAAAGCAAGTGTTCCATATCCCTTATGGAAGCATCCTGATAATAATGTACATAAATATTATTGGAAAATTCTAAAAAGCCTGAATCGCCTGCTAAAAATGGCATCAAAAATAGATCATAGCTCTAATTGGGACATTGAAAATTATTACAACACGGCACGTTGGTTTTACGATCGTGGAATACATTCTTGTCCTCCCTGGTGGGCAAATTTCGATCGTGGTATGTGGAGTCCCAATCTCATCTATAAGGGTGTGGAATTGCTAATAAGATCTTCCTTAAATGCACAACTTGCCCTGGTTCACGCTAAGAATGAAGAAGGAGAGGGATATTTTGATAGTATTTCGTATTACCACGGATTACTTTTAATGGAACTTTATAATACGACCAAACACAATTTAAAAAAATTATAAAAATTTTAAATCTTAAATCAGATATGAACGAAAAGACCGAAACAGTTTGCAATTATTGTGGTGCTAGGTTTGAAAGCCTAAAAATTTACTGTCCTGAATGTGGAAAATTAATCGATAATGTTCCATCTTTAAAAAAACAAACACTTAAAACAATAAATAAAAAAAGAATATGTAAAGGATGTGGTTCTACAATAGAATCAAAATCCTTGGAGCAATGTCCAATATGCAACACGGTTCTTGATCAAATTCCTGAGATTGCTGAGAATCGAGATAAAAAAGAATTTGGACTGATATTTGATAGTAGAGGTCGAAAACTTGAACCAATAATAAATAAAAAATACTGGAATTATAAAGAGGGTATTAAAGTATTTGAACTCTCTATATTGAATTATGTCATCACTTATATATTATTATTGAGTGTTCTAATTGTTCCAGATACTCAATCGAATGATCCTTCGTTTATAACTTTAATTTTAGAAATGCTTCCACGAATATCCTTAATAGCATACCCTCTTTATTATATAATTTCAAAAAAACACGATTATTCTAAGCTTGGTTTTGATTCAAATCCTAAAAAAATAATTATAGCTTTTATTCTTGGGATTATAGGCTCGCTAGCATTGTTATTCTCAAATTTCGGAATGGAATTAATCCTTAATAGATTTATTTCTGTGGATTCTCCAGGATTTATTGAGTATTTCAATAATCTTTCATTGATTAAAGCCATTCTTGGTTCTTCGGTAATTTTTGTGATTATTTATTTATTAATCTCAAGTTTAGCGATCGTAGCCGTTGAGCTAGCCTATCGAGGTGTTTTACATCGTTCGTTAAGGGCTAGGTTTGGTTCAACAATTAAGGCAAGAAGTGTTGTGGTAATACTCTCATCGCTTATATACGGGAGCATTGAAAGCTTTTTTTTCTTTCCTGCTGATTTAGTGTTAGGCGTGTTTATTTTCATAAATTATATTGCGATGTTTATCATTCTTGGTGTGATATATGAATTTAAATCGAATTTATACACGACTATAATTGCTCATGTACTATTTAATACAATATGGGTTGTTGTATTTGTTTTTTTTTAAATAAGTCGCCCTTAATAAATAAATTTAATACTTGAAAAATCACTTAACTCTTCTAGTATTTTTAATGTTGAATGCTTTGATTATTTAATTACTATTTCGAGAGTACTTAGCGTGGGAAGAGCAATCTATCGTAACAAGGGTTCAAAAGAAAACATCGTAATTTCAATCGCAGGCGCACACGGGGTTGGAAAATCCACGGTTTTTTCGCTTTTAAAACGAAAATCAGACGCTAAAGGAGATTCCAAGCTAAGATTCTTTCCTGAACGATATATAAAAAAACCCCCTTTTCCTTTTGGATCTTCCGACAAGCAAATCGCCTTCAGGAGCGAAATCCATTTTTTACAGCAATTTATAAAGAGAAATCAAAGTGTCTCAAACTTCGACGAAAAATACAACGGGAGGATACTAATTTTAGATCGAACGCCCTTATGCGTTCTGATATATTCGAAAAGCTTGAACCTGAAAGAAAAGGATTATAACCTCATTCTCGACACGTATAGATCCGTTAAATGGAAAGAGGATTATATAATTTATCTTTCGGCAAAACCCGAAACAATTTTGAGGAGGATCATCCAGAGGGGCTCACTGGATCATATGAGAAAGGAATGGAACGAATACGAAAAAAATTACTTGCTTTCGATATTATCCTACTACAATCAATTCTTGCTTTCTCAGAAAGATAAGGGAAATCTTTTTGTTATAGATACGGATAGGCTCGATCCAGAAGATGTGGTCTTGGAAATCGAAAAAATCATTTTCAGTGTAGCGGGTTATTCTTTTAAAACGCGTTTAAAAACGCCAAAAACCCAGATGAATATAAACAAATTCTTTTAGGAAGTCTTAGAAACCTCAATTATCAAATCATTTTTTCTTTTTAGAATGAGATCATTGTTATATTTAATTAATGCTTTTATTATAATCTTACATTCGCATGACATAAATATATTAAGAATGTATATTATGATATATCCTAGAGGATTAGTAAAAAAATTGATATCAAAAACTACAAATCGTTATAAATATTAATGAGAAATCATGTCTGAAATAGCCGCACCTATTCGGGAAAAGATGATGTTTTTATTGAAAGATGAAGAGCAGAAAACCGATTTACAAGGACTTTCTATAATATCCCGAATCGGAATGAAAATTGTATCTGCGAATTCCATGGAACTAGACGCGGATGCTAGTTCTGCATCGTGTACGGCTTTAATAGACCTGGGACTTCGACTTTCTGACGCTACTAATCATGGATCTTTAACGGAAATAGTACTTCACAACGCAGGCGGTTATAGCATTGTAGTCGCCATAAATGACGAGTTTATTATATTTTGTGGTTTAAAAGCTCAACCAAGAATCGGATATTATTTGGGATATCTAAGAGAATTAGCTATAAAACTCCGCATTCTTATCTCAGGAGAGGAGATAACGGAGCTCTCGATGAAGCTGGAAGAATCTAAGGCTGAAAAGGCAAAACAAGAAGAAAAGATCGAAGAAGAAAAGGAAACCACATTCAAACCTTCCATCGAGCAGGACAAGGCAGCTTTAGATGGGCTTTTAACCTTTTTAGACGATTGGGACGCAGAAGAAAAAGCAGCAATGGGTGTTATAGACGAATTCGAAGACCTTGAAGGGGGAAATAATATCGTAAGTATTCCTGGAACTGCTATAATGGGAACTAATCCTCCTTCTAGTAGTCAAAGTGTGATTAGTAGTAAAGAGCCTCAATTTGAGGTTTATGAAGACGAAGTTCCTCCCATTCCCCTTGAAGATTATACTCCAATGGAAATAGAGGACGAAACAAGACAAGAAGCTCCCGTTATACTCTCTCAGGCAGAAACATTGCCCCCTTTCGATAATTTACCGTCCTTTGACGAAATAAATGTTCCTGATTTTGATTCTATTTCCAAAGACACTGAATATGATGTTGAATTTGTATTAGACGAGGAATCTGACGCTTTAGACTCTGTCTTGAAAGATTTAGGATGGGACGAGGAAAACTAGCGCGACATGCCTTGAAAAAAGAATTCGAAAAGAAAAAATAGGTTCTATTCATATTTTACTTGATGAGTATTTTAAATAAGGTTCTAAATATTTTAGATGAACATTACCTTTGTCTGCATTGTTTAGGACGGATGTTTGCCTTGTTAGGTACCCATACGACCAATGATGAAAGGGGTAGCTCCCTTCTTCTAACACTTACTCTTGAAAATCACGCAACATATCTCTCAAAAGATAAAGAATCCGCACAAATCGCTATAAAGAATCTGAATTTGTTAGCAAACAATGCAAGGTTTGAACCCGCTCGAAAAGTATTGGAACAGGAAGGATTCAGCACATTCTCAAATAATAATGAAGAAAATTGTTTTTTATGCAGAAATATTTTTGAGAACACATCTGAATACATTAAGGCAGGGATAAAAGTCTTAGAATCAATAGAATTTGAAAATTTTTTGATAGGTACGAGTCTTGATCCAGAAATAATAAATAAGGAGGATCAATTTAAATCAAAATACAACCTAATCGAATCAGAATCTTTTAAAAGTCATTTTAATCGGGAGATTGGTCGTAAAATGGCCTTAAAATTGAACAAACCATCAGAGTTTAATAATCCAGAAGTAACGCTAGTATACTCTCTCGGATACGAATCTTTCTCTATAGAAACGATGACAAAATCAGTGTTTATTCGAGGGAGATACAATAAACTGATTAGAGGAATTCCGCAAACTCATTGGGATTGTAGGGCCTGTCAAGGGAGAGGATGTGAAAAATGTGATAATACTGGAAAACAATACATGACTAGCGTTGAGGAACTAATCTCTCCAGAATTTCTAAGACAGTCCTTAGCTCAAGGTACAAAATTTCATGGTGCAGGAAGAGAAGATATAGATGTAAGAATGTTGGGAGATGGGCGGCCTTTCGTACTCGAGCTTATTAGACCTATTAAGAGAAGATTGAATTTGAATAATATTGAAAAAATTACAAATAAAAAAAATAAGAAAAAGATACGAATTAGCCAACTTGATTTTGCATCTAAAAAAGATGTTATTAAAATCAAAACAAATTCTGAGCACTCAAGAAAAAGCTATAAGGCTATCGGACAAATTAATCTAAAGATAACTAAAGAAGAATTTGACCTAAAAGTAAAAAAGCTCAAAGAATTAATTGTAGGGAACGAAATAAACCAAAGAACTCCAATAAGGGTTTCTCATCGCAGGTCAGATAAATATAGAACGAAATTTATTCACGATATTCAAGCCAAATATTTAAAGCCTAATTTATTTGAGTTTTATATTGAAGTTCAAGGCGGTACCTATATTAAGGAACTCATTCACGGCGATAACGGGAGAACAACTCCCTCTTTTTCCGATATCTTTGGAACTCCCATGATATGCAAGGAATTGGATGTCATTGAAATTTTTCAATGATTCTCAATAATCAATTTTTAATAAAATTGATAAATTATCGCTCATTCAATTATCTATTATTAGATCAAAATAAGTACATTCATTACAAGGTGTTTATATTTGACATTACACAAGGGATATCGAAATAAAACCCGTAAGAGACACAGAAAAAATGTAAGAAGTAAGGGTCTTGGGTCGATCGAAAAATACTTGGTTGATTTCGATGTTAGCGCAAAAGTAGATATTATCACTGACCCCTCCCAACATAAACGAGGGATGCCTCACCGACGCTATCACGGCAGAACAGGAACAATTATCGGAACTCGAGGGCGTTGCTACATTGTTAGCGTGAGTTTGGGTGAAGCTACAAAAACCCTAATTATTGGGAAGGAACATCTTAGACTAAATCACGACTATATTAATAAAATTAGGTGAACGAGGAATGTCTGGCCAAAAATTAGACGAAGAATTGGTTTCAATTCCAGAAGTTAAAGAAATCATGGAAAAAGTAAAGGAAAAGATATTAGAAATAGACTCTGAAGAAGGTATGACTCATTTTCAAGAAATAACCTATAATTACGTGAATAAATTCGCTAAAATGTCCTTACAGAGCGCAAGAAAAATTCAAAAACTACTCACCGAAAAATACGAATTGGAAGAACTTTACGCCGTAAATATTGTAAATATCGATCCCACAACGGTTCCCGAGCTTAAAGTAATACTAGAAAAATCTTTTAAGGGTAAATCGCTCACCGATGACGAATTACAGGAAATGTTGTACCAAATCGAGGACTTCAAAAGTTCTTAAAGAATCACCCTATTTTAATCCGCTTATCGCATTTATTTGATTTTTAACACCGAAGAATTTATATAGATGTGAAGGCTTTAATTTTAATGAAAGTTTAGGTTTATCAATTGCAAAATATCAAATAGTAATGGTTTCTACAACAATTAATATTAAGAGAACGGTTTTACATGGAAAAAAGATATCAAGATCGATCCAGGAGGTCTTCTCAAAGGAGACCTCCTCAGGACAGGGGTCCCCGAAAAAAAAGGCAATTTATAAAGAAAGAGAGGGACTTGATAGTTCTAGATATTTTACTTCATGGACATCCCGAAGATAATAAGCCTACTTGGGTCAAAGTTCCCCTATCTCAAATAATTACTTTCCCTGATTTCGTGCTTTACGAGGTAAAGATCAATAAAGATTCGAGCATTAGAGTCCAAGAAAAAGGGACTTATGAAAAATTTTTGAATGAAAGAAAGATGGGTGATGTCATAAAAAAAATCGATTATAACGATCTAACTCCAACTTCAAAAGCCATTATTCAACCCGTTCTCGAAGCAGAAGTTTTAAATTATGAAGAAGAATTTATCAATTTTTTCAACAAATCAACATCAATCACTCCTCGAATGCACGCGCTCAAGTTGATTCCTGGAATAGGACAGAAACACATGTGGGAGATAATAGAAGCTCGCCAGAAACAGAATTTCAGCACATTCCAAGACATCGCAGATAGAACGAGCGTTGCGCACCCTGCGAGGCAAGTAGCCTTGAGGATCATCAAAGAACTACAACGGGACGGAATTAAATACTATCTCTTTTCCAAAACAAAACAATACGAATAGTTCCAATGAACTTGCAAGAAGTCAAGCTAATTTTAGACCAGTTAAATGTGAAACCAAATAAACTGAAGGGCCAAAACTTTTTAATTGACGATAACATAGCTAATAAAATCATAGAATCATCAAAAGTAAAAAAAAACGATACTATTTTAGAAATAGGTCCTGGATTAGGTGCCTTAACAGAAAAACTCTTAGAAATTGCTAAAAATGTCATATGCGTTGAAATTGAATCCTCATTTTGCTCTTATTTATTGGAAAGATTCGTAAACTATGATAACTTAAAAGTCATCAATGCTGATATTCTTAAACTCGATATTCCACAACACGACAAGGTTGTATCAAATATTCCTTATAAAATTACAGGACCTATACTTGAAAAACTCTTTTTTAAAGAAAAATCTACTCCTGGTATAATTACTATTGAGAAAAAACTTGCTAAGAGAATTACGAACTCTAATGATTATAAAAACACATCGAGAATTGGAATTAATGCCAATACTTTTACAAATCCCATGTATATATGCGACATTTCCCCTCGTAGCTTCTATCCCGCTCCATCTATCGATCTTTCCATGATTGCTTTCCAACCAAAAAGGAATTTAGACTCCTTTTTAAAAGAAAAGTCTACAAGGCGCTTTTTTCTTGATTTTATCGCCGGAATCATGCCTTATAAAAATAAAAATATCTTAAACGCAATAAATATTTTTTTAAAAAATAATACCCTGAATAAATTGAATAAATTAGATGTTCAAGATATTTTAACAACACAAAAATTCGATAACAAGAAAACTTTTTGTTATTTACCTTTAGAATTGCTAAGCATATGTAAAGATATCTACAAGTATATTTAATTGGTGGTAAAAATTCCTGAAATAAAGGATCCAATCATAAAAGCGTGCAACGAAGCCTTATATTACCCTTCAGATGATTCGTACCTTTTAATAGACTATTTTTACTCACATACAACACCAGAATCTTTTGATGGTATTAAATTAGAGTTCATTAACAATATTTTAGATATGGGGACTGGGACTGGAATTATTGCTCTTTCTTTTTTATATCTTAAGCAGGAATATCAAAACCTTAATCCCCATATTTATGCCTCAGATGTTCTCGAATCTGCCATAAAATGTGCTAGAATTAACGAAAAGGCTAACAATTTTCAAGAAGAAATAACATTTATTTTATCAGATCTCTTTTCAAATTTTCCCTCTTCATTGAAAAATAGTTTCGATGTAATTGTATTTAATCCTCCTTACCTGCCCTCTTCGGATTTATTGAACGAAACGAAAAAAAACGATAAAGATCTATGTTGGGATGGTGGAAATACGGGTATAGAAATTCTAGGTGACTTTATCACACAATTAAAGGATTTTTTGCATCAGGAATCGTCCAAAAATGCAAGATCGTATTTTATTAGTTCAAGCAGGACTGATTCGAATAAAATTGACAAGATAGTTGAAAAAAACGAATTAAAACGAGAAATACTCTGTAAAAAAAGATTTTTCTTCGAGGATTTATTTTTAAATCGGCTCGAAATGTTCTCAATTTAAAAAGGTCTTCGGTTTCTTCTCTTTTCTTTTAGCTCAAATCCATTCTTACCTAACTGACGCGAAAGATTATTCATTAATAAATTGATCTCGGAAGGCTTAAATACAGCCCTTCGATGGGCTTCGATCTGAGGTATGGGGAGGCCATAATGATCGTTCAGACTCGCAATTGGAAGTAATATTGAGGAAATTAAATCTGCTTTTCTCGAAGCGTCTCCAAAATTTGTATTTTCGTCAACAAAAAATTCAATTCTCGAAGGAGTATCGTTTTTTGCTGATTTTAAATAAAAAGCGTAAAAATCTAATGGAAAATAATAGGGAATTTCCTTTTTGATCCCTTCTTCGCGTATTTTATCCATTTCTCGCTTGCAATTGAATATGCAACTTCTTTCTGATTGATTAAGAATCCTATTAAACAAATCTATATCTGAAAAGTAAGTCATTACTTGTCGATAATTCCCTCGAGTGAAATCTTCTAAGTTTGAATAGCTGGGTTTTAACAATTGGATTCCATCTCTCAAAAGGTTAGTTAAGGCAGAAGTTCTGGTATCCTTGATCGATCCTATTAAAAGAATTCCTTGATTTTGACAATTTGAATATAAACGAAGAAATTCTTTCAATAATGCATCGTATTTCAGAGATATTTCGGGATCTTTTGAGAATATCAAATTAATTGGCATTACCAGTATCGTACCGTCGATGACTATTATATCTATTTCGTGGTCCTTTCTAATCATTTCGTTGAGCAAGTTAACTTCCATTCTCCTCATTTCCATCGATGTTTTTGCATCAATTGCTGTATCATCTTCGTGAAGGAAATTTCCTTGGACTCTATAGTTATTGTAACCGCTTAGATCGGGGTAATATTCGATGCTCGCTGTTGTGTTTTTATAAAAGTGGTATTTAACGGCAATTGTTTTTAAAAAAGAAAAATCCATGTTCATGTATTTTTTTACAACAGAACTTCCATCTACAGATACCAAATTTAGTCCGCTTATATTAGATGCATTCACTTTTTTTTTTAAGAAGTTTTCCTTGATATAGAAAGTTGGAAAACTCATAAAATCGCTAAAATCAAGATAATCTTCATTTTTAATCATTATCTTAGCGAATTCATCTTTAATTTTTTCAAGTTCTATTACTTCTTGAGCGATGAGTTTTAAATCCGTAAATAATACTTGTTCTTTAGTGTGTCCCTCTACTATAGTATCCGAGAGATCGTGAATAAGACTTGTATTATCTTGTGAATTATCTTTCAAGCTGTTTCCTTTTATCATTGAATTAGGATCGTTAGGCGTTGCCAAATAATAATTACGAGTGATAAAATTTACTAATTTACTGAAAATATTATTTTCGTGAAATTAAATAACAAACCTTACAACAATCTCTTAATTAATAAAAATGCTTATTTTTGCATTTTTATCACTTAATAGTTAATATTTAAATCCTTGTAGCCTATATGATAGTTAAATTTGTTTTGTACTAGTTGAAGCAAAGTTAAAATTATTCTCCATACATTAAAAAACGGAAGTGGAGCACGATTAATTACGATTACACATTTAAAGTAATGATGCTTGGAGATGCCTCTGTAGGGAAGACCTCCTTGACGGTTAGATATATTTCAGGTACTTTCATGGAAGACCTAAAGCTAACTATAGGAGTTGATTTTTATTCAAAAGTTTTCCAATATATGGGAAAAAATGTAAAGTTTCAAGTATGGGATTTCGGGGGAGAAAAGCGGTTTCGGTTTTTATTATCCCAGTACTGCAAGGGTGCTAACGGTGCTTTCTTTCTCTACGATACGACCAATAAAACAACTCTAGAACATTTATCTGAATGGACACAAATCGTAAGAGAACACGCTGGCAAAATTCCGATTGTTTTAATCGGATCGAAATGCGACCTTGAGGCATATAAAGTAGTTCAAGAAGAAGAGGGAAGAACCAACGCACAAAAATATAACTTATCTGGTTTTATCGAACTCTCTTCAAAAACGGGAAAAAATGTAACCGAGGCGTTTGACCAAATGACGGTTTTACTCTTTAAAACTTACGCTCCAGAAGTTTTTAAGTAATCTTTAATTATAATATGTAGTTTAATACACGGTTTTATGCACTCAAATGTCAGATTTAGAGAAATTATTCAATCCAAGAGCAATTGGTATCGTTGGAGTTAATGACAAGCAATACGGGGGCGGTTATTTTTTAGATACATTGCAAAAAGGAGGATATAAACGCCCTATCTATATATTCAACCCTCGCTTAAAGGGATCGATGCTCCTTGGTGTTGAAGTTTTAGGATCAATCATAGAAGTACCTGATACCGAACCAATTGATTATGTTATATTAGCAGTTCCTGCTGAGCAATGCCCTACACTCTTAGAAGAGATTGGACAAAAAAAAGTACCATTTGTTACTGTTTTTACATCGGGTTTTTCTGAAATTGGGAATGTTGATTTAGAAGTACAATTACTCGATATCGCAAGAAAATATAACATCAGATTAATTGGTCCAAATTGCATGGGTATATTCGTGCTCAAGAGTAAGGTTTCCATTTCGCCGTTCAATTTTCCTGGATGCGGAGATATCGGGATGATATTTCAATCGGGAGGACAATCTGTTTTTTCCGCTTTGCGTGCTCAATCAATATTCGGCGCACCCTTTAGCAAGGTAATCTCTATTGGAAACCAAATTGACCTTAACTTTGTCGATTTTCTCAAATATTTTTTAAAAGACGACGAAACAAACATCATTGGCTTATATGTTGAAAATTTAAAAAGTAAGGAAATTGGGCGAGAATTTTTTCAAATCGTGAAAAAATTATCACTTTCTAACAAACCAGTCATCATATGGAAAGTTGGTTATGGTGGGTCAGCTCAAGAAGCCATACTGTCCCACACGGGGGGTCTTGCGGGATCCATGAAGATATGGAAAGCAATTGCGAAACAAACCGGAGCATTTCTTGTGAAAAGTTCTAGCGAATTGGTTAATCTTGCGATGAGCTTTAGCCATCTTAAAAATTTTTCGATTAATAGAAATATGGGCGTAACTGGGATGGGTGGTGGTGTCTCAATCGAGGTTACTGACCTATTTGAACGTTACGGCTTGAAAATACCAAAAATAGAACCCAAGACGGTTGAAAAATTTAAAACATTTCTTCCTGAGGTAAACACTATCTTTAGAAATCCTCTAGATTTAGGCGGAGCGGGAGCCATTCCATCTGTGTTCTACAAAACGCTTATTACCTTAGATTCCGATCCAAATGTTTCGGCAGTAGTATTCATAAAAACATACGATTTTAACGAGGAATTTCTTCAAGCTGTTATAAGGGCGCGAGAAGAAATGAAGAAACCTTTAATCTGCGTATCCGAAAAAATTTACGATGATATGGAAGATCATGTTAATAAATTAAAATTCAAGCAGGAAATGTTCAAAAGACAGGTTCCGATTTTCGAATCAGCTGAAGAGGCTGCAAGATCACTTCGTGCAATATGTGAATATAATGAATTCTTGATAAAGACAAGTTCTTTATAATTAGGACGATCATTTATTTTAAATTTCATTCCTAAGTTCTTAGAAAATAAGTGTATGGACATTCCTAAGATGACACACTATTTCTCTTTAAAAATATTTATTTACAAAAGGCATTTGATTTCAAATTTATTCAAATATGCATGTGTGATTTAAGAGATAATAAAAAAAAAGTAAAATAAGGAAATTAATAATAATGCAATTTAGACTGGTTTAAATCATTCCAATTGCGATTTTCATGTCGCCTTGAGTGACTTTCTTTCTACCAGCGTGTTTCGCAATGTCAAGAGCGCATGCAGTTAGACTTTTGGCATATTCCTCCAAATAGTCCATTAACTTGTCAACTGCGGCTCGACTTACGATCTCAGCGCCAGATTTCTTCATTAAAGCTCTCAAGGGACTCCAAGCAAAAGCTGCCATATTTTTCATTCCTCCACATGTTTGTTAATAATACTTTTAGTATCGTTCTTAGCATAAACCTTTGATAATAAAAGTATTTATTAAGATTAAATTAGTTTTACTTGTATTTAAATGTACTGTTTGAAGTGGGGTGATCGACCCATATTGGATTGAGATAATGCGCGAGTTTCGACCGACAAAAAAAATCATCAAAAAAAAGTTAAAAATTTTTTACTACCCATATCGGATCGATATAACTAGTGAAATATATTATTAGAATTAAGCGATAATGATCTCATTTAATATTAATGTCTAGTTAAAGCATAAAGAAACAGAACAATAATCCAATATATCTCTTTTGAAATAAAAGGTTTAGGAATTTGAGTAATATTCCTCGTGTCTAAAAGCTATGAATAATTGCAATTTATTAAATTGATTACTATTGAAAATTATGACTTAGAATATCAAAAAATAAGATGAACTTCTCCTCCAAAGAAATGGCGAAAAGACTGTTAAAGAATTCTGCTCCTTTATAAAGATCTTTTACACGATTTTGTGGGTATTTTAAAAAGAATGTCGTCGACCTTAATTTTTTCGCACGGTTCCAATTTGTCGAATATTATATCCTCGAAAGTCTCCAATTTTTTAAGTTGAGTCTTTTGCATGTTGAAGTGAGTATATATTATCTATTGATCTTTGATTTGTCTTCCAACTATATAAAGGTATGGGAATAAACGGAAACCTTAAATATCATGTTTAAGAACAGCTGATAGATTTTCGGATATTCTAATACCACCCATTAAAAAAACCAACACATAAATATAGATAAAAAAATATGAATAATCGACTCTCTTACATGTCTTTATTGAACACAAAGATGTTCCAAAAAGAATAGCAAATAGATTATATATTTCGCTTTTTACCGTAGTTATATAGCGCTATAAATGCCTGTGCTGCTCTTTTCATGCTTGGAAACACAATAAAACCGTCATTTACTAAGTTCTGATAAAATCTTGTTCTATTTTCGCTAGGATATTCTGGTAAAGTTATAATGAGAATTTTACCTAACTTTTCGATGTGTTTTTTGATTTTTAAGATGTTTTCGTAATACCATTGAAATTCAGGATCTTGAATGTTTCTCCACGAGTCGCTTTCAATGATCACGAGGTCGATTTCGTCCGTGATCGCCGCTTTTGCGATGTTCCTATATGCATCCGTGTAAACCATCCAGGGAAGGTCCAAGGGATTATTGAGGCTTCCCACCTTAAGTTGATGTATGTCTTGTAGTTTTTTGAGGGTTTCGCCTTCGAAATATGGTAAATCCAGTCCAGATTGAGTAATGATATCTGCAGCCAATATTCCAAAACCTCCCGACCATACAATCACGAGCACGCTTTTCCCTCGAGGGTAAATCTTGTCATTCTCTCTATTTTTAATTAATTCGTGAAACAAGTAAGTATAATCAATCATATCATCAAGCGAGGGTGGAACATCAATGGTAGGTGTCTGTTTGAAGATTGCATCCCAAATCTTGTGATCCGATACAATAGCTCCAGTATGCGTGACCGCAGCAATCTGCGAACGTTTCGTTCGACCTCCTTTCATAAATAGAACGGGCTTTTTCATGGCTTTTAAAACATGATATAATCTACGCCCCTCACGAGGGTGTAATTTGGTAAATCCTTCCAAATATACACATATAACTTTTGTTTGAGCGTCATCGTTTAAATATTTTAAAAAATCAGATATTTGAAGGTCAAGACAATTTCCCACGCTCGCCCCTTTTGAAAACTTAAGATCGTGTCGAGCCTCCCCAAATACAATTGTTTTTGTGTGCAAATCTCCCGATTGATATATTAAACCAATGGGTCCCGATTTGTTAGGAAAGTTAGGATTGTACGAAACGCCCCCAGAAGGGCAATACACGCCCATACAGTTTGGGCCGAGAACTCTCGCTCCATTGCCTTCTTTTTTTATCAGATTCTTTATTTCTCTTTCAAGGTTTTCTCCAGCTTCACCTGTTTCGCCCATTCCGGCAGTAAAAATGTGAAAAAACTTAACCTTTTTTTTTGATAATATGTATTTTAGCTTTTCCACGAGTTCTTCTGTTCTTATAGCAACTATCACCAAATCGAGCTCGTTTAATGGTATGTCGTCAATAGTTTTGTAGCATTTCTGACCAAACAGTTCATCCTTTTTAGAAGTAACTAAATAAAGGTTTTCGAGATTATAGTTTTGACTCACGAGACCCGTAATGAAAAACTTGAATCTGTTACTTGCGTAGACTATTGCAACACTTCTGGGATAAAATAGAGGATCTAAAGAGTTATCGGTCATGACACGTGAAAGGTTTATGTATAAAACTACTAAAGGAAATGTAACAAACCTTAAGTTATTATCGATAATTCATAATTTTCCAGATTTGTCGTACTTTCTAATTACAAGCAAAACAAATTGAAGTAGAAAAGATGAGAAATAAGGTCATTTAACTTAAGGATAATTTTCTACGCAAAATAGAAATTTTACGATATAGTTGAATTAAACGAAATCTCAATTGAAATGAGTTTTTAATTAATAACTAATTCAAAAAAAAGATTTAACAAAATGGTAAAAATCAATAGAAAAAAGACGCAAATAATTATTTTAGAGATCATTACGGCAGCTAAGAATTAAAAATAATAACATAAACCACGAAAATAATTGATTTTATTGAGGTTATTACTCAATTTGAATTACTAAATCCACTTTCTTCTTCTGATTTAGATTTTTTTTATGTTTCAACTTCTAGTTATCGTAATGTAATAATTTTTATATTCAATCCCGTTGTTAATAATAAAACTCACGATGTGATGTTGATGGAAAAAAAAGTGAGAGGTGGCCTTCTCAAGGCAACCGTAAAGGCTATTAGGGCTAATAAGACGGGAGTTTACGACAGCTTGATAAATGATGACGACAAAAAAATAGTCCGCCAACAAATCCTCGAATCGGCTTGGTATCCATTTGACACTTACAAGCGTTTACTTAACACCGTTGCAAAAATAATTGCGAACGATGATGTTAAAATAGTTGAAAAATGGGGCTATTCCGATGGAAGAAAAAATGTCACTAGAATACATAAAGGACGTTCCCAAAAAATTACTCAACGGCTCGCCATGAAGGCGTACAACTCGTTATTCAAATTATGGTTTAATTTTGGCGATCAAAAAGCAGACCTTGTTTCCGAGAACGAGATGCATTTGGTATTAGATGGATTCGATCCCGATTTCAAGTTCTTTTATTACTTGGCAAAAGGTTGGATGACTTCTTATTTTGAAAATTACTTCAATGCTAATATCTCTGCGACCTTTCTGAAGAAGTCTTGGGAAGGTGCTGATAAAACAGTGATCGGCTTGAAATGGAGCTCTTAAATTTTGTTTTTTTGGTAATTTTTTCTTCCTAGAGGAGAATTAATGAGCATTTCTTATTCTTTAAAAGTTATCTTCTATTAAACAAAAATTATTCAAGAATTAAAGAATATAGAATTAACAAGAAAAAAACAATCTCAGATCGAAATTCATACCTATTTATTAGCTTATTTTTAGGCAGTGTCCAATTGTCAAATATATCGATATTATAATCCTTTTTTTCCAACTATTTTTTCTAAACAATTATAACAATACAAGGGTAGGGATTTGAACTCCGTTCCACAATGGGGGCATCTATAGGTTTCCTTGAAATCGATCTTTTGAAGATCTTTTATTTGGTCTTCCTTTGATTTGAAAAATCGCTTGGTTATTTGGGGGAAGCAAGCGGACAGGATTGAAATATAAACGCCAAGAAAAGCCGTCTTTGTAATTAGCTCTTGAGAGCGCCCGGAGTAATATAGAGGTGAATATCGGGAGAGAAACACGTAAAAGAAAAAGTTAAGCAGAATAAATAATGTCAAGACGGAGAAAAGTGCCTTTCTCGAATTTTGAAACGCAAACACGGGAATTAACAAAGCAATCGTCCAGATAAAATACACGAAAATTAATTCTTCGGTTCCTTCAAAGAGGAAATAATTGGCTAAAAATTGAATTGCGAATTGTTGGACCGGATGGATGCCTCCGTCGAACTGAATGGTAAAAAAGCGTCCAAAACCATAAATAAATCCGCTCAATAGGGCGAATTGACAAAGTAAGATCACAATCTTGCTTTGTGTTATCTTTCGCAAGTCGGTCATATGAGCTAGATAATATTTAAAAGATTAAATAAATAGTAGTATTTTTATCATAGAACAGTAATGACATGTATCTTTTTTTTAAATGTCATTTATCTTGAACAAACAAGAAGAAAAAAACCGGATCTAACCAGGGATAATTTAAATAGATTCAGTAAAAAAAATAATTTAATATATTTGCATGATATTTATTAACATGCATCTGGGAGGATTTGAACCTCCGTTGGCGTCTTATCGATGAAAATGCGCCGTGCTGACCAAGCTCCACTACAGATGCAGTGATTATGTGAAATAATGAAAATACGTATTTAATTCTAATAGGTGATTATTAATTTTAATACGAAGGATTTATTAAAATTCGTGTTTTGCGAGGAATTTTTTAAAAAGGAATTAACCATGAATGAAAGCTTATATCACGAAGAAAAAGAGATCTTAGAACAATTAGAGGGTGTTCTTGGAAGGAAACTCCCCCTATTGGACGAAATAAAATATAAATCGTTTGGAATACAAGTGCAACGCGGAAACATTGTTGGATTGGGATTATTTAATTCTAATCTCGATAGAATTCCTGAAATAATCGTCAATCTTCCAATGATTCAATATTTGTGCTTAAACTCAAATAAATTAACGCAAATTCCAGAATTCATTGGTGAATTACAGAACTTAAAAGTTCTTTTTTGTGAAAAAAACAGTTTGGGTGAAATTTCCGAATTAACTATAAACGTTCTTACGAACTTGTTAAATTTAGAGGACTTGCGACTTGGTGGTAATAAGATCACATCTATTCCAACATCTATTGGGAATTTCCATTCTTTGAAAAGGTTAGATTTGGATAAAAACGGTCTCGTGGAACTTCCAACAACCCTTGGAAACATTGAAAATTTGGAGCATCTCGAGTTAGGAGGCAATCAAATACGCGTTCTCCCCGATTCGATTGGGAGATTTAAATCATTAATGTATTTAGATCTGAAAGGAAATGAACTTTCAAGACTCCCATCAGAATTCAGAAATTTGAACTCGTTGCAAACTTTAAATCTGAGTGGAAATAATTTAAAATCGATTGATATTCTATTTTCTAAATTAATTTCGCTTGTTAATTTAAATCTTAGCAAAAATGATTTAACAGGATTTCCCGATCCAATACTCTCCTTACCGTCCTTAAAAATTCTTGAGTTAAACGATAATTCTATAAAAAATATACCAGAAAATATGACATTCTTATCAACGCTTATAAAACTCGACTTGAGTAATAATGAATTGTATAGATTGCCAGAATCCATTGGATCATTAATCTCAATCATAGAGATAAATATCAGCGGTAATAAGATACGAAAGATTCCCGAGTCCTTCTCGTCATTATCCAAAATGGAAAAATTAAACATGAGTTACAATCGATTCAAATCCCTTCCTAAGCACATTGGACAATTACCCTCGCTTAAATTACTCAACTTAAGAAATAATAGACTTTTTTATTTGCCCGAATCGATCGGAAACTTGAAAGCTCTTGAACGATTGGAATTATTCAGTAATTCTTTATATTCTTTACCAGAAAGTATCGGTGATCTGGTTGAACTAAATGAGTTATTTTTATATAATAATCGCTTGGAAAGCCTTCCAGATTCAATAGGAAATCTTAATAAACTCAAGATTCTAGAATTAGGAAAGAACAGGTTAATAGAGCTTCCGAGCGCTATTGGAGATTTAAAATCTTTAATATCATTACGATTGAGTAGAAACAAGCTCAAAAACCTTCCAGAATCTATTGGTAACCTAATTTTAGTGAAAAAATTATACTTGTATAACAATAATTTTTCGCAAATTCCGGCTTTCCTATGGCCGTTGAAAAACTTGGAAATCTTGCGCTTGCAAGGAAATCCATTAGACCCTTATTCAAAGGAAATTTTAGAACGAGACCTGCCCTCGATTTTAGAACATTGTAGAAAACGAGCAACGATAAATGTTTTTATCAGTCATGCTATAGAAGATGCTGATGAGTATAAAGTAAGAGAATTGGTTCTATTCTTGGAAAAACAAGCCGAAATCAACAACGCGTATATTTGCGAACAAGACTTAAAGGGAAATATCGATAGATTCATGGACGAAACGATACCTCTCTGTCAACTCTTAATCTTTATAGCAACGAGGAAATCGGTGTTTAATTCAATAGATTGCAAGCACGAAATAGAGTTGGCTAGAAATCTTGAATTACAGATAATCCCAATTAAAGGATACGACATATATTGGAATGATCTTGAACAATTAGAACTGAACAGGGAATTTGGTTTTGAATTTACCTCTGATAAATTTCACGACTTCTGTAAGGAAATATACGATTATATTTATCAATTTAAAAGAGAGACTGATCTATTAAATAAAACTCAAAACAAGATCAACGAAAAAATAACTAAAACACAGTCTCTAATTAAAAAAAATATAAAATCCGATATATTCACGAAAAAACTCGTTCAAAACATATTGGACATAGAAAACTTGAATATGGTTTTACAAAGAAACGAAATGTCGTTTGGGGAATATTTAATTGAAATAGGAAGAGTAATTCAGGATGATGAGTGAGAACATGCGTTTTTTTTTATAATATTCTTCGTTTATGAATTGAAACCTCTAAACCGCAAAATTTTTTCTTGAAACCTCGTTATTATTAACCGCGCAATAAGGTGCGAGCATGTATCGGTTATCGATAATTTTTTTTCGCTCCGATTCCGCACACGCATGATCAATAATCGCCTTCATCATGGTTCGCCCATCTGACAAGCGTGAAGGAGGATCCACTGAACATCCCGCTCCTACAAGAAGCGTCAATCTAATTCTTCATTTGCTCCTCTAAAGTATCGATTTTATCTTGGACTATTTCAACCAGAGGTGCATTAAGTTCTTTAAATAATGCCAGGGCATCCCTAAAATATTGTAAAGACTCACCCAATTGCCCTTTTTCTTCCAATAATGCCCCCATATTTTTTAATATAAAAGCCTTGTCTCTCAGGTCGCCTAATTGATCCTCAATCGCTAGTGCTTCCTTATAGTTTTGTAATGCCTCATCTAGTTGACCTTTTCCATGCAATATTTGTCCGATATTGTTTAGTTGCGTGGCTTTGCCACTCAAGTCGCCTAATTGTTCAAAAATGGTTAAAGCTTCCCTAAAGTGTTGTGATGCCTCATCCAGTTGTTTTTTTCCATGCAATAATAGATATCCAATATTATTCAATCGCGTGGCCTTGCCTCTCAAGTCATCTAATTGCTCATCGATGGTCAAGGCATCCCTATAATATAATAATGCTTCGTCCAGTTGACCTATTCCATATAATAGTGAACCGATGTTGCTTAATGGTGAAGCCTTGCTTTTCAAATCACCTAGTTGCTCGTAAATGGCTAAAGCCTCCCTATAGTACTGCAACGCCTCATCTGCATGCCCTTTTCTATGCATTAGTAATCCAATGTTGTGAAGAGAATTTGCTTTCCATTTTAAATTGTTTTTTTTTTCAGCAAGTTCAAGGATCATTTGAGAACAATACATTGCATCCTCAATCATACTAAAACCAAAATAAATATTGAAAGGTATGATATATTTTTGAAATTCATCAGGAGGGGGGAGGTTAGTTTCAATCCACCTTGATGCAACCATCATTGAATTAGTTGAGCTCAGATCTGGTTCGCAATCAATAAACTCTCGAAGCAAGTGCGTTGTATTACCGTCCACCCTATATACATGCTCTACATTATTCATCTGATAGAGATCATTGAGAATTTGAGTTACTTTATCTAAATCCTTACGTCCTGTTAAAATAGACTCATTTAGTTCTTGAATTTGTATTGGGCTTTCTTCATTTTTCACATGATTGATCCACACTATATCTTTCAAATCTTTTAATATTTTAAGAGTTGGGATGATATCAAAATCATCGCTTCCCGAATAGCCCATCACGACCAATGTTCGATTTCTTGAAATGCTTTCAAATAAAGGGCGCTTAAATGGCTCCACTTGAAAGACGCTCTCTCCTTCTTTCCCAGAACCAAATGCTTGAATAGTTGCAATCAAAGAATCTCTTGTAGACACCCCCATAATGATATTTTTCGTAGAACCGTGAATTTTATAAATGGGCTTTTTTCCCATTTGTATTAACTTATCAGGATCATGATATTTTTCAAAATCTTCTCTTGTAATTACAGGAATTATATCTTCTTTATGAACGCTAGATTTTAATAACGCGTATTCAATTAAAAAATCAAAATTTGTTGTCATTACGTTTTGACCTTTCTTGATCATGTTTGCCAAGAAAAAATGTTGTATATTTGGAGATTCACATTCTCCATAATAATCAATGAGTTTTAATTCAGGGTCAAACTGGTCCCTGACGCTCTCAACTAATTGTTCAAATCGGAGATTTTTTAAACCTAGAATTTTTTCTCGTTCAGATTCCGCACACGCATGATCAATGATAGCTTTCATCATGGTTCGCCCATCTGCCAAGCGTGAAGGAGGATCCACTGAACATCCCGCTCCTACAAGGAACATTAATCTTGCATCATCAGCAAATAAATCTTTAATGGTTAGACTAGTAGATTTTATCATCTATTCACCTAAAAATAGACCTTTTTATTTTCTCATGATTTACCTATTATATTAGAAATATACTAGAAATATATTAAGCTAAGTTATATTAAAATTATTACTTAGAATATTACATTCTCGATCAAACATCAAGCATTTATCCATCATTTAGATTATTCATATAACATGAAGTGCTGGAGTAGCTTTAAAAATGTGATAATATTTTTATTGAAACAAATGTTAGGAAGACTTCGTTTTTATTAACCTCGAAACCATTCAAATCCATTTTTAACTTTTTCTAAATAGTACGACTTCAAATCTAAGATAGTGTCTAATAATAATAAACGACAAGCAATTATCTTACTTGCTTCTAGAGATTTCTCCAAGGCAATCCTAATCATGGTCGCTCCTAATTTTTTACCTTTATACTCATTATCAATACCCAAGCGTCCTAAAAGTACTATTGGAATTTGTCCATTCCAAATATGCTTGCATCTCCTGTGTTTAATTGGGATGCGGAAAGCGTAAAAAAAGCAATAATTTCTTTAGTATCTTTCAAATAGAACACATAGGTCCTTGATAATTTTCGCTCTTGATTACTAAATGCACAATTTTTCAAGAAATAATTAATATCATCATCTCCACAATCAAAATGATTAATAACCATCTCTTTACTTAATTCTTTAAATACTAAATCCGTCAATAAAAAAATCTTTTATAATTTTTCAATTTCTTCTAAAGAAATGATAAAATCATTTTTTATCAATCTTTTAAAGAAATCATAAGAAGATTTAAAAAAAGAACGAGTTACTTTATCAATTTTTGTATTATCAAGTTTTTCTTCAAGATCTCTTGCCTCTTGCTCAGTTAATACAATCTCTTCTGAATCATCAAAAAAGAGGTTTTCTTTAAGTATTTTTCCGTTTTTCTTAGCTTCCTCGTCTCTTGATGTGGTCATCATAATGTATATGGAATTATTACTTTTAATTATTTTTGATGTCTAAAATTTATGGAGTGATAATAATTGAATGAATGATTGAGTTAATGAATAAAAAAAGTAATTCTAGAGAAGTTATATTCATTAAATAGAATTCCTTCTTGAGCGAGATAAGCGCTTCGGGACGCTCGAAATCCTGACAACGAAAGGGCCTGACCCGAGCGGAGGAAGGCTCAAAGGGGCTCGATCGACTTGACGATGGTTGGATCGAACCCGTCCTCGTGCATTCCTTTCGTCCCCTCTCCGCCCCACCCATCATTTGTCGTCTGGCCTTCCCTTCGGTTCGAAACCGAAAAATTTTTATCCTTCGCCTCACTATTCCCCATTATCGTGCAAGCTACCTTTTTCCCTTTTGTCGTTTTTTGCCCGCAAGAAGGTGCTCCCAAACCCGCAAGACACACGGGACCGGCAAGAACAGCGGCCGAAAGGACGACTGAAGGGACGAACGAGAACGAAGGCGATTGCTTTCGCCTTTCAAGCTTTAAATTTTACAATTTAAATAATATATATTTAAAATTTCAAGATCAAGCTTCAAGATCAGTACACATTAACGAGAGTGCGTGAATCGTGAGTTACACATTTAGTAGAACAAAACTGGTAGAAAAAATAAAGTTCGGACTACTCAGCCCGAACGAGATAAGAAAGATGTCGGCGGCCAGGATCATAACGGCCGATACTTACGACGAGGACGGCCTGCCCATTCCGTCGGGCCTCATGGACCAGCGCCTTGGCACCATCGAACCGGGACAACGCTGTAGCACGTGCGGAAATTTGGTAAGTAATTGCATGGGCCACTTCGGCCACATCGAGCTGGCCCGGCCTGTGATACATGTTGGCTACGCCAAAAAGGTCCTAAAAGTCCTTCGGTCCATTTGTCCCGAGTGCTCGAGACTAATGCTTTCGGACGACGAAAAAGAGGCGTTTCGAGAGGAGATTAAAAAACAAATACAAACTTCCGTTGAAAGCGACGAGGACGCTACAAAAATCATTTTCAAAAGGGCTCGCAAGAGCAAGAACTGTCCGTTCTGCGGCGCTTCCAAGAAAAAGATCGTGATTGAAAAACCCACCACCTTCTACGAGGAAGAGGAAGGGAGAGGCTCTCGTAGGATTACGCCTATCGAGATCATCGAACGCCTCAAAAAGATGAACGATTCCGACCTCAGGTTTTTAGGCATTCAACCCGAAAACGCTCGACTCGAGTGGGTCATTTTCACTGTCTTGCCCATACCTCCCGTGTGCGCTCGACCTTCGATTACCTTGGACAGTGGCATCCGTTCGGAAGACGACTTGACTCACAAGCTCGTGGATGTCATTAGGATTAACCAACGATTGAGAGAAAACATCGATGCTGGAGCGCCTCACTTGATCGTGGAAGATTTATGGGAGTTATTACAATATCACATCACGACTTACTTTGATAATCAAGTTTCGGGAATTCCCCCCGCCCGCCATCGCTCTGGAAGGGCACTCAGGACGCTTACTCAAAGGCTCAAGGGAAAAGAAGGGCGATTCAGGAGCAATTTAAGTGGAAAACGGGTCGATTTCTCGGCCCGAAGCGTCATTTCCCCTAATCCTTATATTAGCATTAACGAAGTTGGAGTTCCTATCGAGATCGCAAAGATCCTTACCATTCCAACCAATGTAAACGATTGGAACATCGAAGAGATGAAACAATTGGTCATAAACGGACCTAACATCCACCCCGGTGCTAATTACATCATAAGAAACGACCGGCGAAGGATTGACCTTCGATACGTCAAGAACAGAAAGATCATTGCAGACATGATCAATCCGGGATTTACTGTTGAAAGGCATTTGAGCAACGGAGACTTGGTTTTGTTTAATAGGCAACCTTCGCTCCATCGAATGTCCATCATGGCGCACGAAGTTAAAATCATGGACGGCAGGACTTTCAGATTGAATCTTACAGTCTGCCCTCCCTACAACGCCGATTTCGACGGGGACGAGATGAATCTGCACGTGCCCCAGAGCGAGGAAGCTCGAACCGAAGCGGAATTATTGCTTAAAGTTCAAGAGCACATTTTATCTCCGAGGTTTGGAGGTCCCATACTTGGAGGCATTCAAGACTTTATATCGCACGTGTTTCAATTCACGAGCAAAAATTCGGTTTACAACCTAAAAGACGCAATGAAACTTCTTTACATGGGGGGCGTGTTTCGTGACAATCCCGATTTCAAGTTCGAAAGCCTGAAACCTGTTATAACAGATCCTGAACCGATGTATTCTGGAAAACAAATTTTTAGCGCCTTATTCCCCGACGATCTCAACATTCGAGTACGTTCAAAGTTCTGCAAGAAATGCTACTTGAAAGAAAATGGAAAGTGCAAGGAACTCGATTGCGAATACGACGCTTACGTGAATATAAGAAACGGAGAGCTCATCACGGGTACCATCGATGAGAACTCGTTCGGCGCAATGCAATCCAATAGCATCCTCCAGAGAATCATTAAAGATCACGGAAATGCTCGAGGGCGCCAATTCTTGGACGATGCAACCAAGATGCTTCTTTACGTTATTAGACAGAACGGCATGACCATGGGGTTAGACGAAGTACATGTTCAAGGAAAGGCGTACGAGGCAATTCAAAACATTTTACACGGCGCAAATATTGAGGCGGATAAACTCATCAATGCTTTTTACGATAACGACACGAATATTCTCAAGCGCGCTCCTGGTCGATCGATGCGAGAAACATTAGAACTCCGATTGAGACAAGGACTGGCAGAAGCGAGAAAGAACGCAGAAGAAACCGCAGCCTTTTTTATTGGAGATAAGGCTCACTCGGTTATCATGACTAAATCGGGTGCTCGTGGTAATATCCTAAACCTCGGACAAATGTCTGCCGTGGTAGGACAACAAGCCATCAGGGGCGAACGAATCAACAGGGGCTACAGCCTGAGAACGTTACCTCATTTCAAGGTGAACGATCTCACTCCTAAAGCGAGAGGTTTCGTAGAATCGTCGTATCGAAACGGATTGAAACCTGCCGAATTCTTTTTCCACGCTATGGGTGGTAGGGAAGGATTGGTAGACACTGCGGTGCGTACCAGTACTTCTGGATACATGCAACGTCGTTTAGTCAACGCGCTTCAAGACATGGTGATAGAAAACGACGGCACGGTGCGTAATTCGGATAAGAATATCATCCAATTCAAGTTTGGAGACGATGGGATTGATGTCATGCACACCGACCACGGTCACGCCGTAAACCTCGATGTATTGCTGTTAAAAGCGAAGGCTTTAGATGTTGGTTCGATCCGAGAAGAACTCAAGAAGGACGAAACTACAAGGAAAAGCACTCCCAAGAAAAAAGAGTCCCCTCCAAAAGAATCTAAACCAACTTCTGCAAGTAAAAAGGCCGAGGAAAAGAAGCCTGTTGAGGAAAAAGCACCAACGACGGATGAAGAGTCCTTACATGCCGAATTTGAAAAGGAAACAGGCAAGAACGCAATCTGGCGCGGTAAAGAAACCAAGGCCTACCAAGATTGGAAAGCGGAAAAGCTTGGAAGTTAGAGCCTAAGTTTCAAAAAATAAAGAAATATTTATTTCTTTTTCACTTTTTAGAATTATTATACGGATATATTTATTGATATATCGCCAGTCAAATTGAGGATTGATTGCTGATGTACGAAAAAGAAACGCTTGTTGATAAACTAAAAAATCTCGGCTATTTTGATGATGAAAACGAACTCGAAGTCGTCTTCACATTGGAGGAATATTTCGAAAACCATCCTAAGGATGACGAATATTGCATCATTAGCGTGAACGTGTATCCAGATCCTCCTAAAACGGACGATTTTTACCAGACAATGCTTGACATTCGCAACATGGAAGAAGTACAAGATGTGCTGGTTAGAATAATGGACCATGATAGCCAAGATTGGTTCGTATCAGATACCGTATTAATCCTCACGAAATTGTCAGTTGGCAAGGTAAAAGAAATCACGAAACACCTTGAACCAGACGTCGAACTTGGTTGGTGGGGTTTAAACGATGCCGTAAATTTTCCTCCAATACAGGAAGGGATGAGTGTAATCTCCCTATAGTAGGATAAATTTTTCTTCTTTTTCCTTCCTATAAATTAATCAAGAAATATGATTTAAATCGCATCAAAACCATTATTATCTAACTATCCAATAAATTCTAAGTAATATATATAAAAATGAAAAAAAAAAATTGGACCAATAAACAATTACAATAAGGTGCTTAAAACAATTTTTACACATTCTCTTATGAGCAAGAGTCAGCAGGGATTGTTCTCCTAAAGAATTATCAAAATTAGTTCTAAATTACATTAAAAATTTAGGTAATAAAGAGGAAAAAGCATGAGCCATAAGGAATTTAAAATCAACGATTACATCACGCTTAAATTGGAAAATGACAATACGATAATATATGTAGACGAAAAACCGTTTACTCAATGCAATGACTTGAGGCTGGTTTTCCACTTCGATCAAGAACGTAAACTAATGCATGAAGAGATAGAATCAATTGATGAGATTGTTGGAAATTTTAGAATGCCTTGCGGAAGAACAACTTTTAATGGTGGAAAGATTGAATATTCTTCAATTGAAGCATTTTGGGGGCATTGTTCTAATTTACAAGTATGGGCGGAGCATGATTACGACACGCGCCTTCTCACATTTGGCTTGTCTTTTCCCTTGTTGGAACGGTTAATCGGATCGGGGGATAAATTGGCTAAAAGCATGTTCAAGGACGAAATCGTCAAAAGAATGCGTGGAAAAAATCAAATTGTCATTTCATATTTGATTAAGAACGATTATTTAAAGTATTTTACCGAATCCGAACTCGAAGCGAGGTTTCCAGAGTGGGAATTCGTTGAGATTTACTCAAAAAGAATACCCGTAATAAACGGTGTATTAAACTTAAGCAACAAGGGAATTAATAGTATTGAAGAAATCAAAAACCTTGGGAATCTCACTTCTATTTGCAAATTAGATTTACACTCAAATAACCTCAAAGAACATTTGAGTTCAATAGGTAATTTGAATTCACTTCGGAATCTTGACCTATCTTTTAATCAATTAAACAACATTCCTAATTCAATATGTAACCTAAAATCGCTTGAAATACTATCCTTGATCCATAACAATCTTAAAAGCCTTCCAGAATCTATAGGAAACCTTACTTCACTCCAAAAGATAGATCTCCGCCATAATCACATAACGCATATTCCCAAGAGTATTGAAATGCTCAATAAATTACGAGAATTAAACTTGGTGAACAATCCCGTTTCGAAAAAGGATATAGATAGATCCTTATTAAAGCACTTTAAAACAATAGGAACAGATATTTTTTTCAATTAAAAATAACATAACCCAGACAGATCAGAAAATAGCTGAGAAAGTCAATAGAATTGAATCCACGGCAACTAGCATTGAAAGCATCACGGAATCCATTAATTTAGCTTCAAAACACTCGAAAGAGGATGTAGATCAACTTTCTGAGATTAACACGGCAACCGAGGAGCAGACAGCGTCAATGCAGGAAGTATCCTCGACCGCCATAAAACTAGGAACGCTTGCAGAAGACTTAAAGCAAACCTTAATACGAAAAATGAAATAGTGCCGCTTTAATGCAAGAGCTACCTCTAACTTCATTTCAATTTGAGATCCCCCATTGAGGAGCTGAAATAGGTATTATTAATCAAACAGCTAAATAAAAATAAAATTTAACTAATATCACAATTGAAAAATTTAAATAAAAATTCCAATATCATAGATATAATTAACATAAATGTTAAAAAATGAAGGAAAATTATGCTAAATCAGGTATTAGGAACTGCATCCTTAGAATTTGCTCTCTCCTTAGTATTTATTGTTTTTACAGTTATTCCAATTATTATTAAATACTATTATAAGATAGATGCGAGATCAACTGAATTTAAGGTTCTCGTCATGTTTGTGGTATCCGTTGTAGTTTTATTAGTTTTAGTCATTATAACAACTATGGGTTTTGATGCTGATTTCATTGTTGTTTTTTGTTTGGTTCCTCCCGCAGTAATTGTCATAATATATACTTTAATTTATATTTTAAAAAAAATTCGAAGTCAAGAAGATTCGTTAAAATCGCAACAATCAGCCCTTCAAAACATAATTAAAAGCGCAGAAAGCGTTGCCCTAAATGTTGCGGGAATGGCTTCCGAATTGGCTTCAAGCGCCAGCGAGGTAAATTCTTCAGCAGAAGAAATAAATATGATCACGCAGAATGGCCAAGAAACATCTCAGTACTTGATGAACTTGCTCAATCAAATTAATGAAATGGCAGGGCTGGTAAGAACAGTTTCGAGCGAAATGAGGCTGTCTACTAAAGACATTAATAAAATTATGACCATACTCGTGAGTCTTTCGGAACAAACGAACTTACTAGCGCTTAACGCAAGCATCGAAGCTGGTAGGGCGGGAGATTATGGGCGTGGTTTTGCGGTGGTAGCGGAAGAAGTAAGGAAATTGGCGGAACAATCGAAGAATAACATAACTTAAACCGACCAAAAAATCACAGAAATCGTGAATCGAATCGAATCAACGGTGTCTTACATTGAAAACATTACCGAATCAATCAATCTTGCTTCTCTAAGCTCGAAGGAAAATGTAGACCAACTTGTTGAAATTAATACGGCAACCGAACAACAAACCGCATCAATGCAGGAAGTATCTTCGACTGCTTCCCGATTAGGCACGCTTGCCGAAGAATTGAAAGAAGTACTAGTACAGAAAATGAAATAATTCCCTCTTTTTTTACTTATATAATTCAGATCTTGTAGTAGAAACCAAAAAATATTTATTTTTTACGATACTAATTTCTATAACGTGAAACATTTATTGATTTATTTCATTCTATATTCTACTTGTTATAATAATAATTACGATATAACGATTTTCAATACAATTTCAGAGGTATAAAATACTTTGGCGAAAGTTACTCCTAAAATGTTGGAAGAATCCTTAAAAGAATTGCAAGAAGATGGCATTCCAGAAGACTTAATTGAAAAGATTAGCGAGAAGTTAAAAGGCGAAGAACTAGAAGAAGAACAGCTCGAATACTTTTTGAATAAAGTATACATCAACTTTAACAACGCCGTGGAAGAACCTGGTGAACCCTGTGGAACCATCGCAGCACAATCTATTGGAGAGCCAGGTACTCAAATGACGCTCCGTACCTTCCACTACGCGGGAGTCGAGGAGTTCTCTGTCACGCAAGGCCTCCCGAGGCTGATAGAAATCGTGGACGCTCGACGCTTTCCCAGCACTCCGATGATGGAAATTCATCTTGAAAAAGGATATTGCGAAACCGAAGAAAAAGCGATTAAAGTTCACAACAGGATCGAACAAATCAGGATCGAACAAATAACTCACGATGTAGATCTTGATTTTGTCAATTGGAATATCATCATCAATTTAATCCCTGAAATATGCGAGAGAAAAGGCATAGACATCGACGAGATTCCAGAAGTTTTAAAACGATACAAGAAAAAAGGTTCGATTACGAGAGAAGGAAACTCAATCATTATCGATCCTGGCATTGAAGATCTCCAGAGCTTACAAAAATTACGAGAAAAAATCTTAAAGAAGGTTGTAAAAGGAATACGAGGCGTTAAGCGTGGATTGCTCACTCCAGTCGATAGTGGAAAGGAATGGGTCATTAAAACCGAAGGTACTAACATGCAAGGAGTCGTTCAAATTGAAGGTGTTGACGCTTCAAGGACGGTGTCCAATCACATTCACGAGGTCGAAAAATTATTTGGTATTGAAGCCGCAAGATCAATGATCATTGTTGAAGCACAAAAAGTTCTCGAACAACAAGGCTTAGATGTGGACTTGCGCCACCTACTCATCTTAGCGGATCTCATGTGTCATTCTGGAACCATTCAGTCCATTGGAAGGCACGGTATTTCGGGTTCTAAATCAAGCGTATTCGCAAGAGCAGCTTTCGAAGTAACTGTCAATCAATTACTTGACGCTGGACTTTACGGAGAAGAAGAAAAATTACTTGGAATTCCCGAAAATGTCATAATCGGTCAAGTTGCAAAGATTGGTACGGGCTCCGTTCAGGTCATGTTTGACCTCGATGCGAACTTGAAGATTTTAAACGAAAAAAAGCAATTATAATTAGAATAGTATAAATGGTACGAAATAGCAAGAAATTAAAACGATAATGCATTCTTTTTATTCACTACATCGAAAATGGTAACACAAATATCAGTTGAAGAATAATGGCGCGGAAGAAAAATAGAGAAGGTGTGGGAGACTCTATTGACTTATCGAGAAAGAAAGTCAAGGAATTCGACATTGATACAAACATTAAAGTCGCCTATAAAACGGGCAAGATAGTATACGGTAAGAACCAAGTTTTAAGGGAAATGAGGAAAGGCTCCTTTAAAATGATCCTCATAGCAAATAATTGTCCAAAAGAATTGGAAGACCAGCTCAATTATTATAACAAATTATCTGGAAACAAGCTCTTCTTCTATAAATATGGGGGGTCTTCGTACGATCTTGGATTAGCGTGCGCAAAACCCTATTGGATTAGCGTTCTGGGAGTGATAAATCCCGGAGACTCGGACCTGTTGACTTTAAAATCCAAAAGCAATTAACCGTACAATATGATTTTAAACAATGCTAAAAAAGAATATTAAGATAGATAGAAAGTCAATGGAACTTATTTCCTTATTTAATAATATTTCTGGAGCAATCGTGAAAGATTGCTTGATTTTTGAAACTCCTGAAAATTACGATAATGAAAAATCGGAAGTAATCATATTTTTAGTCAAAAAAGATGACATTGGCAAAGCCATTGGAAAGTCAGGAGAACACGTTAAGGATTTAATGACCAAGCTTCAAAAGAAAATTGATGTTATTCCGTTTTCGAGCGACATAAGCACCTTCATTCAATTCATTTTAAACACCTCAAAATCTGCTGTAAAGGTTCAAAACATAGAAATAAAAGAAAACAAGAACGATAAAAGAACCGTGGTCATTTCAGTTCGTCCTCAAGATAGAGGGAAAGCAATCGGTAAGGATGGAAGCATGATACGGAAAATTAAGACTCTCGTTCTCAGACATTACGATGTGGATAATGTTATCATTAACACTCATAATGCATGAACTTTATAAATTCAAAAATTTTAAGTTCAAAGCCGTATTATTTTATCTATTAAATTAAGTGTAAAACGATTTTTGGTCTTTAAATTATGGGAAAACCGAAAGGATTATACGCTGCTCGACAACTCCAGAAAAATCGAAGAAAATTCAAATGGAGCAAGACGCAATACAAGCGTACGAAATTGAAACTCAAACAAAAGAGCGATCCCCTTGAAGGATCACCTCAAGCCCTAGGAATAGTTCTCCAAAAGGTAGGTCGTGAAAGCAAGCAACCAAACTCGGCCATTCGGAAATGTGTCAGAGTCCAACTTAAAAAGAACGGTAAAGCGATTACTGCGTTTCTACCAGGTGATGGTGCCTTGAACTTCATAGACGAACACGATCGAGTCATCGTTGAAGGAATTGGAGGTGCTAAAGGAAGAGCTATTGGTGACCTTCCGGGTGTACGATGGAAGGTAACAAAAGTTAACGGCGTATCGTTGGATGCGTTAATATATGGTAAAAAGGAGAAACCAATGAGGTAAATCACATGAGCAATGAAATCCAAGAAGAAGAAGTAAAATTATTTAACGCCTGGAGTTTTAAAGATGTGGAAGTCCGTGATTTCACGCTAGAACATTACATCAATCTTAAACCCATTATTGTGCCTCACTCGTGCGGTAGACACGAACACAAGAGATTCTGGAAATCGAACATTTCTGTCATCGAACGATTTGTAAATAGATTGCTTGCTCCCGGATTCATTCAGGGGAAAATTAAAGGGAGAAAAAGCTCTTACAATTCGGGAAAGAAGAGCAAGCTCATCAGTAGCATTAAGAGCGCCTTTGTCCTTATGAATCTTACTACGGGCGAGAATCCCGTTCAAATCCTTGTCGACGCAATTATTAACTCTGCTCCACGCGAAGAGACCACCAAAATCGCAATGGGGGGTATCAGTTATGCCAGTTCGGTGGATGTGGCGCCCCAACGAAGGGTAGATCTCGCTATCAAGTATATCGTTCAAGCAATCGGCACAAAATCGCATAGCAATGTCAGACAGTTCGAGGAAAACATCGCTCAAGAACTGATCTTGGCGGCCCGAAACAGCCAAGATTCGAGAGCCGTGAAGCGCAAGGACGAAATCGAAAGAATCGCTGTCTCGGCGAGATAGCTTCTTGTTCTATTTATTCTTTTACTTATTATTTTAATTTTACTTTCGATATATCACATTCATATCACATGTTCTTAGGTTAAATCAATTTTAAATACTTGAAGACTTTATTATTCTTTAAAGAGATTTAGTAAAGCTATACAAAGACTTCATGAATTCCGACAAAAATAATGTTAGTTTGGAAAAACAACTTAAAACTATAGGTCAGAAAATAAGGATAGACATCTTAAAAAACTTAAATAGTACTATAATGCCCGTTCCTTTTTCTTCCCTTCAGAAAGAAATACTTGATGATCGCCATAATTCTACGAATTTCTCTTTTCACTTAAATTCATTAAAAAAAATGGATTTAGTGGCTTCTGAAACAGAGGGTTGGAAACTCACAACTTTAGGAAGAAAAATACTCAAGCACATTCTTTTAATTGAACAAGTCATTGTCGAGCAAGAAAAATCGCTCATGGTAAGAACTTCGAAATATTCAAAAGAACCATTTAATATCAATAAAATCGAGAATTATTTAATCTTAGAAGGGAAAATGGAGGCTAACGAGGCAAGAAACATCGCAAGAGATGTAAAAACGAGGCTATTCAAATCAAATATTGAATATCTAACAGCCCCTCTGATCCGAGAATACATAAACGGAGTGCTCCTAGAAAGAGGTTTTGAACAAATCAGGCATAGATTAACAAGACTAGGTACTCCCCCTCACGATATCAAGCGCTTTTTGGCATTAAATCAAAACTCAATAACAACAGAAAATGTGTTAAAAAACCTTGGTTCCGATGTTTCTGAACAATTCCTCTTGTTAAACCTATTACCAAACGATTTAGCCGATTCCTACATTTCAGGCGAAATTGTCCTACTTCACTTAAACGCATGGTGGCTCAGACCATTAAGTTTAGTGGTCAACACTGAAAGTATTTTAAAATCTCTTGCAGGGGATAAATTAGTCACTCAGGTTCAGGGGGTTGATCACACAAAAATAATGTCCATGATTACTGGTTTTGTTGAAGTTCTTAATGGATTTTTACCTTTCTATTCGGGGGATCTTTTAATTTCAAATTTTAGCGAGATGTATTTCTCCACCTTTAATTCCATTATCAAGGAAAATCGTTTATGTTATTTTGATCTCTTCTTTCGGCAAATTAGATTACTAGAGGGAAATTTCTCCTTAAATGATCCTCGATTGCTTTTTGATTTTTCTGCAGAACAATTGGATATCTCAATACATGAAGATATAAAGGCATTTGATACGTTTTTGAAGTATGCTGAACGACATTATCCCTCAAAATCTTATGTGACTTGCGACTATTCCAAGATGGATGCTAGTATCGTGAAGCAACTCATGAGAGAAAATATTGTATTTTACAACAAGAAATTGACAAACGCTATTAATTCATATATCGTAAATATAAATAATCCAACAGATTCGAAAGAAAACGGCATTATTTTAGATAAGGTTTTACTTAATTTTCCCTTAATTGCGAGAGAGGCTTCTCAAAATGACAATAAATTCATTGATTTAATCCTCGAAAAATTAGAAGTGGTTTTTAAAATTTTCGAACACAAGAAAAAATTGATAAAGAAGTCATTAAATGCCAACAAAATTTGGAACCTACTCCTTGAAAACCATTTTAATTACGAGAAAGAAAAATGGATCGATCAATCCATAAAATCCGTGAGCTTTTTTGGATTAAACGAGGCGATTAACCTTCATTGTGGTATTGAGATGGATAGAAATGAAAATAGCGCGAAATTTGCGCTAAACATCCTTGAATTAATGAAAAATGTCATACAAGAAAAAAATAATAGCGAGGGAGAGAATTTTATTTTGGGACAACCACATCGTGGCAAGTACCTTGAATCGAATAATACTAATGAAATTAATAGCAACAATGTTATTAACCCTGGTTATTCCGCAAGAATTATCAGGGAAAATTCAAAATTGCCCTTGTCCCAAAAAATTAAAATATTCGAAAAATTTCAAAGCATCTTGAATGGTGGCGTGTTATTGAATCATCGAATGAAAAAAGACGATAATGATATAAAGAAGGATATTCAGATGTTATTAGATGCTAATCTTAACGCTTTTTCCCTAAATGGAAATATGACATGATTTTAAGGCATAAAAGACCCTATCTATAATAAGCCATGAACTCATTTTTAGGTTAATTTTAATCCATAAGGAGTTCTGCCAAAAGAGCTTTTCTCATAGCAAGTCCATATCCAGTTTGCTTGAAATAAACGGCTTTATCCTTGTGCTTATCAACGCTAGGCTCAATTTCCGTGACTCTTGGCAGTGGATGCATGAGCTTGAATGTTTCCTTGGTCTTTTCCAAGTCATCCTCGGTAAAAATAAAAGAAGACTTCACTTTCTCGTATTCTTCCATGTCTACAAACCGTTCTTTTTGAATTCTTGTCATGTAAAGTACATCCAGACTCTCAATGATGTTTCGGTAATTCACGAGTTCCTTGAATTTTACTTGGTTTTCTATTAAATAATCCTTGTATCTATTTCTCAAGGATAAATCTCTTGGGCTGATGAAATACAAGTTTGCATCGTAATTGGAAAGCAAGATTGATAAGGAATGAACCGTTCGTCCATATTTCAAGTCCCCCACGATACCGATGTTTAACCCGTCAATCTTCCCGCATTCCTCTTTTATGGTGAGAAGATCTAGTAAAGCCTGTGTCGGGTGTTCTCCACTGCCGGATCCTGCGTTGATGATCGGGATTTTAGCAAATCTTGAAGCAAGTTTAGCCGATCCTTCCAAGGAATTTCTCATTGCGATGCAATCTGCATAATTCTCCACCGTTCTTATGGTATCGGCGATACTTTCGCCTTTTTTAACTGACGAAACATCTTCAGTTTGAAAACCAATGACATTTCCCCCTAAGCGATACATTGCCGATTCGAAACTCAAGCGAGTTCGTGTTGAGGGTTCGAAAAAAAGTGTTGCTAGAATCTTTCCCTCCAACACATTAGAATTCTTAATTTTGAGCATTTCGCTTCCTTTCTTCAGAATGAATTCGATGTCGTCCCTATCAAACTGCTTGGCACTAATGATCCCCTCGTGGAATTTTTCTTTAAACATCAAATGACCCTTTCCAACTTCCTTTAATAACTTAGTATGTTAATATGCTTTAAAATGTTTTTTATTAAATATTAGATTATTTGGAAGGATGTAGAAGGGAAGTAAATTTGAATGTCTGTTTGCATGAATAAATACAAGCGTCTAAGACGATTAGGAGTTCCAAAATAATAAAACTTAAAATTTAAGATACATTTTTTTCCTAATAAGAAACAAAGAAAAGTGATTATTATTAAAGTTCCACGAACCATAAATCGATACTGTCCTTATTGTCGCGAACATAAAGAACACTCCGTTTCAGTATATAAGAAGGGAAAGGAAAGAATGTTAAATCACGGTAGAAGGAGGGTTGAAAGAAAGAAGGCTGGATACGGTTCTTTTCCAAAAGAAATCTTTCATAAAAACGCCAAGATCAACAAGCGAACCCAACCAATGTTAGAGTGCAGTGCTTGCGGGAAAAAGCATTATACAAAATCGTATCGAGTTAAAAAATTTGAAATCGTGGATTAAATCCAAACGAGGAATAAAAATATGCAAAAAAGTAAAAAATCAAAAGAATTAATTCCCCAACCTCAAAGTAGGTTTCTTCGGGTTAAGTGCTTAAATTGCGGGAACCAACAGATAGTATTTGGATGTTCTGCCACGGATGTTGCTTGTTTAGTGTGTGGAAAAACCCTCTTGCAATCAACAGGTGGAAAGGCGCGCATACTAACGAAAATCTTAGAAGTATTAACTTAAATTTAAAAAATCTTTCCTTAATTTCTGTATTTTAACCTGTTATTTCATCCATACCTATTAATACAAACAAATTTGAAAAATACAATAGTCAGTTTGTGATAATAAACTTAAATTTTTCACCCTCTATGATCCAAGCGTTTAGAAATTTATTATTCGATCCTTGATTCCAGGTTTGTTCAACAGATAACAACTCATCTTTTAATTCAGTTAAAAGGTTCACCCCGGCCTCATACTGCTCGTGCGACGGAAATATTTTTATAATTCTTTTTTTTTTTGATATTTGAATTAATTTATCCAAGCTATTCAGGAATATATGAATATTTTTTTTATGTGGAATGTAAACAGAACCATAGTGTGCTGCGTCCCCCGTAAAAAGATCACCGTTGGACGAAATTAACGCAACAGAACCATTTGAATGTCCTGGAACATGAAATACTTCTAATTCAATCCCTCCTAAATCAAATTTTTTGCCCTCAACTATTGATAAAATCGACTTGGTGGGAGCAATTTTGAAATTAAAGTTTGCATATCTTTTAGCAAGACTTGTTGGGGATGATTTTAACTCTGAAATGTCTATACTACTTTGAATGTTTCTTGTTTCCTGTTCGTGAATGAATATCTCAGAAAATTCGTGATTTGAGCCAACATGATCCCAATCAGAATGAGTGTTGAGCACGAAAAGAGTTCTATCGCCAATGATTTTTTCAATTGTTCTCTTTATTGAAAATACACCACTACCCGTATCAATTAGTAAAGCAGAATGAGTTCCCAAAACTAAATACATGTTTGTATATTCTGTAAGGAAGCGTGGGTCAATATCCCATAATCTCTCTCTTATGACATATAGATCGTCGTATATTTTTATTGTTTGAAAGTATTTATCGTTCATGGTTTTATATTATTAGGTGATCATATTATATTTTAACAATTAAAAAATATTCAACAAATTTAAATGGAGCAAATATTGAATCTGTGAAGTCAATATTTCAGCTGTTAATTTCATTCTTTCGTAATCTTTATATCTATAATCATAAAAATTTACTTTCCAGGCGTTAAGACTTTTTATATATCTGATGAAAAAATCACTATAAAGGTTGAAAATTATTCTAGCAAAATTTAAAGAACTCTTTGGCCCATATAATGAAGATTAATTTTAGAATCCTTATATTCTAGACACGTAACTGAGCCATGAGGGATTTTAATATTCCAATATAAAGATAATGAAATTTTTAAAGAGTTAATGAGTGTTGCGCGGATAGGTCCACCATGAGTAATTAAAAAAATTGTATTATAATCAGTATTTAAAATGAGTTCCATGACATTTTTTAAACGAGTAGTTAATTCTTTGACATTCTCTCCATTAACTGGGGAAAATTTATCCGGAGAATTCATCCATTTTAAGTATTCCTCGTTATATTTTGATTTAATTTCGCTAAATATTAAATTTTCCCAATCTCCAAAATCTATTTCTCTCAAATCATCCAATTCATTTGTTTTAAGATTAAAAAAATCTGATATAATTTTAGCAGATTATTTTGCCCGAATAAGAGGGCTTGTATATATTGAATCTGGATTGTAGTTTTTTAAAAACAAAATTAGTTTTTTTATTTGTTGAAAACCATTTGTATTTAAGGGTTCGTCTGTTCTACTACCACACAATCTATTTTCTAATGATGAATTAGTTTGACCATGTCTTATCAAATAAATATTTTTCATATTAGTCTTCACCATTATTCCTTTTAGATATCATAAAAACAGTTATTATGAATTGGAAATATCTCATAAACTTTGTTCTATTGTCTTGGTGGTTTGGTAATAAACATCACTTACGATTCCAAATTATTAGTTGATTCTCACCTATTATAATCATTATCAATTAAACAATGTTTTTTAGAAGATTTAAATAAATCTATTTTTATGATATAAATGTCAAAAAAAATTCTATAATTACGTCAAATAATTATATCTATTGGCGCAAACGAATGGCTCCTCCTCAATATCTCTCGAAAAAGAAAAAGACAGAACGATTGAGTTTTACGATAACACCCCATCTCAAAAAAGAATTGAGCGATTTTTTCGAAGAGCAGAAGGAGAAAAACCAAGAAAATCCTGAATATAAGAGTATATCATCGTTTTGCTATCATGCCATAAAGGACATCTTAGATATTAAGAAAAAAGGCCTTAGCTTGGATTCAATCCGATCGTCTCCCGACGCCGAGACTGAAAACTTTTACGATCGAATCACCTTCCGGGCGCTCATTGATAATTTCGAACTTGGCATCATGGCGAACAAATACAACGACGAAAACATAAAAATCCCAAACTTTCTCTATTTATTCAAGCGATTTATCTTAGCAACAACAGATCCTGGAGATTCTCAAGGCATTCAAAATGTCATTCAAAAAGTGAGGAATTTTTTGGTTTCAAACAAATTAACAAAAGACTTGCGAATAGATCTTTTTCATAAAGTACAAAATAAGTATAACGAAGGTGTCTTGGAATTCGTTGGGAACTATCTTAATCTCCATTTTGAAAACTGTAAAGCAATGGCTGCTTTACTTGGTATTCTTGGAATAAAAGTGGAGGACTTCACATTTTCTGAGAAAGATATTTACGCAAGATTCGATGTTGTAGAAACAGAATTGTTTTACAAGAAAGAGAGTTTAAAAAAACAAAGAAGTGTTTTGTTAGAAGAAAATCTCAAATATATAATTAATTACCAGAAAATAATCAATGATGATCCGATGTATTTTTGGATGAAAATATCAAGTAGTAACGATGTCTTCTTAGATTTCATGACTCCAATGGCTTTTGAAAAGGTTTTTCAAAAAATAATTCAACAATTTGAAGAATTTGGAGAGAAAGACACTTTTTTATTAAATATCCTAATGTTTTTTCAAAATATCCATTGGATAATGATAGAAGATAAAGAACACCTTTCTTTTAGATTTAAATTACTTTCTGAACAATCACCTATATTATCTGAGTTAAGAAAACAACTCAGAGAAAAATATAACAAGGATTCTGAATTGAACGAATTAATGAATTTATTAATCGAAGAAAAATCCCAAAAACACGTTCTCTTTTTTAATTCTATAAAACAATACGCAAATATCAAGAGAGAAAACGATATTTACTATTTAGAAAAAAAGTAATTAATATTTCTGGATTTTCGATTTGATCTGTATTAATTTGGATTGATATTGTTCCGATAAGCTCGAGGGCATTCTAATACTGAAAGATTCGAAGTTTTGCTGGCTTAAATTAATGAGAGTCCAAATTGCATTCTTTATTTTTTTTGAGTTTGAAATAGCGTGAAGGGTTACGAGTTTATCGGCGATATTTGAATAATAGTCGATTAGTTTTAACTCGCTTTCGTAATATGCCTCAAATGTATATGGGAGAATATCAAAACCAAACCCAAGGTTTGGGTGGTTAAAGGGTAAATAACCTTCCATATACAAAAAATCGTGTGGGACTTGGTCTAAAAATAATCTTTTTTGAGCCTCTAACTCTTTAAAAATTTGTGTTCGAGGTATGGGTTTAAAGGTGTTGAAAGAGACGATGTCCGAATTCATTTTACAGTTGTTTTTTATATCCACATGTATGTTTTCTTTTGTATGTATTGGTAAACCAATTATGCAAGTGTGAAATCCTATTATCCCGTTCTCATTCAATCGATTGATTACTTCTTGTGAAATGTTTTTATTTTTCATATAACCACCATATAGAGTACTTTCAATTCCATAATTTATTCCAAAAAGCTTAATAGTAGAGAATTTTTGGATTCTTTCCAGATCAAACTTATTAATATGCTCGAGTGATGCCAATACCGTAATAAATACTTGCTTATCGTAATTATTCCGGTTTTCTATAAAGTAATCAAAGACCTTTTTCCAAGTTTTTTCAGGATAGAATCCATTGGGATCGCATAAATATACGAAAATCTCTTTTTGGCGAGTATTTATTAAATTTTCAAAAAAGCTTATAATTTTTAACGCGTCAGAGAATGGAAAATAATCGTAAAAATTAGGAGTAATGCAAAAATCGCATTTATAGGGGCATCCAAGCTGGGTTACCATATAGGCGGTTTTGATCGATACGGGTAAATTCGTATTATTACCGTAAATAATGGGAATTTTAAAATCTCGTCTAGTTAACGGCGATAATCCAAATTTGCTCCGAAGAAAGTTTACTCCTTCTCCTATGCATAAATCGGTAGGCGGAACTATCTTTTGTAATTGAGAATAAACCGCTCCTATTCCTCCAACATAAAGAATGATGTGCGAATACTCTTTCTGAAGAGTTCCTATGAGTTCAATCGTGTTCTTCATTCCAATTGCATATGTACTGAGTGCAATATGGGTTACATCATCATGTTTAGCTATTAAATTGTGTAAGCTTTCTTTCGTGCAAGTTTGATTGATTACAACGCTCTCTATTTCAGGAATATTTACCGCAATGAAATTTCCCTCGATATTAAGATTAATATCGGTAATCGCTGGGATCGAATTCTTGTTTAGTGGATTTAATTTTTCTCCATAGAGTTCAAATGCTCGTTCGATCGAGCCTTTATTTATCAACGGGTTATCGTCATAGACGGGATTATTTAAAACATCCAAGGCCACTTGTTCCGTCGTGTATATATTTGTCAGGCTTTTAATAAATAAGATTTTTTTCATTATTCTCTTCATGTTTTATAATTTGTTTTTGTTGAAAATCTATCTATTTTTTTTTCGTTTTTGTTCATTCTTCTCGAATATATTTCGATCAAATCGTTAGGCATTCTTTCTTTAAAACTTTTAAAATTAATCCTACTTAAACCAAGAAATATTGAAGCTAACCTCTTGAGTTTTCTTGAACTCGTGTGTTCTAATAAATTCAATAACTTTTCGCTAATTCTTCCCCAAAAATCTATTTCTTTCTTCTCAGACTCACAATATGCTCTAAATACATGTGAAAGAATATCAAAACCATATCCTAAATGAGGGTGTCGAAAAGGCATGAATTCAAAAGCAAATAAAAATTCGGGGGGTAATTCTCTTCCGAATAATCTTCCCTGTGTCTTTAATTGATTATAAAGAACTGTATTTGGAATGGGTTTAAACGAATTGAGAAAAAACCTATCCGAATCATATTCCAAATTGCTTGCTATTTCTTTATTAACCAATTCTGGCGTGTGGAATGGTAATCCGATCATGAAAGTATGGTATGTAATTATGTTCAGCTCATTTAATAATCTAATAACCTCTCTTGGATTCCCTTCATTTTTTCCATATGGTTTTATTGTTGATTCAATACCATAATTAATAAAAAACAATTTCAAAGGTGATTGCTGGATTTTTTTCAAATCGAACTTGCTTAAATGATGTAAGGATGCTAAGCTCCAAATAAAAATATTTCTCTCATATTTTTTTTCGTTTTGGATGAAATGATCAAATACTTTTTTCCATACATGTTCTGGATAAAACGCATTAGGATCACATATGTGTAAAAATATATCCCTCGTGCTATTGTTGTAAGCTTTTTCTATATGGTTAATTATATCTTTATGAGTGGAAAAAGGGATGTATCCTGGAGTATTCGATGAATAACAAAAATCGCAGGCATTTGGACACCCTAATTGCGTGATTAAATAGGATGCCTTTAATGGGATAGGAAACTGACTCATGTTACTAGTTATTTCGGGAATGATGAGTTCTGTTCTTGAAAGTAGTCTTAAACCAAATTTCGCTCGAAGCCAATTTACTCCTTCTTGCTGGCATAAATTTTGTTTAGGTACGAGTTCAGAAAGATGAGGATAAAAAGCACCGATACCACCAACAAATAATTCAATGTGAGGATATTCCTTTTGTACGGTTGTTATCATTTCAATGGTTTTATCCATACCCATTGCGTAGGTTGTAAGACCAATATGAGTAATATCTTCAAATTTATCGAGATATTCCATGAGTAATTTTATATTAGCCGTTTTATTACTTACAATCGAAACGATTTCAGGAATATTTTGTGCGATGAAATTTCCTTCGATATTGAGGTTATAATCGTTTGCACTAGGGATGAAATTTCTATTATTCGGATTTAATTTATCGCCATACAGTTCAAATGCGATGTCAATCATTTTTTTATTAATTAAATTGTTATTGTCGTATTTGGGATTGTCTCTGACTTGTAATGCGAAGTCTTCCGTGGATAATAGAACTTCCGGCATGCTTTTCATAAATAATATCGTTGGTTTGGACATCTTTAATTAATCAACTTGTAATTTTTAAATATAATTCAACTTACTTGCCTTTGGAAATTCCAAATAAAATTCCATCGTTCTTTCCGTAATATGGTAAATATCCAAGATATTTGATATCAAATCGAATCATTAAATCCTGTAGGTCCACATCGTTAATATTAACGATGAGAGAAATCGATTTAACTTCAGGAGATTTATTGAAAAAAGATAAAATCTCTTTTAAAATGGAATACTTTATCTTATATGACAATATTCCATTGAAATTAAAATTATACCAAGAATTCTGTTGCTTGTTTTCCAAGAATTCAGCAACAACAATATTATCAACTATCAAGAAATATTTTGTTGGATTTTTGTTTGAGTTTTTTTCAATTTTAATATTTTTTACCAGTATATTGGAATTGTAAGGATAGTTGAATGTTCTTCGTATTACTATTCTTTTTAATCCTAATTTTTCAAGACTTGCTTTAATCTCATCAATAAAAAAAAGATGAGGCGTGATAAGAATCAATTTATTGTCAAAAACAACCTTACTGAAGATTAAGATCTTGGTTTCGTTGTTGTAAAATGGTATGGTACCAACCTCAATGAATTTAAATTTTCTAAGAATTTCAATTATTGAGGAATTATGTGAATCTATGAAAGCGAAAATTGAATGGAAATCAGTATCCTTATAATTTTTTATTTCATCAATCATTGAGATGCTTAAAAGAGTCATTATACCAAATTTTCTAAATTCTTGTTTTAACATTGTTAATTTCAAGATAACCATCTGATTTTCTATAACTGCTAGCATTTGGCCAATAAGATTTCCTTTAAAGAAAGCACCTTTCCAAGCACCTCCCATATTACGAATCTTTTTAATATAACATTTAATCACATTTATATCGTAAAATTGGTCTTCAAAATAATTTAGATCGTAAATTTCATATATAAGTTTAATCACAGCATCAGCATTTTTGAATGAGATTGTTTTTATTTTTAGATGATTCTTAATCTCGTGTCTTAAGATGGAATTAATTTATCTTCACCAAATGG
>JAFGGO010000088.1 GCA_016930515.1 Promethearchaeota archaeon
AAAACGGTGTTTTTCTCAAATTCTTTATAAAAATGATAATATTATTATATAGTAATTTAGAGCAATATTCATATTAATGCATTTAATGCTTGAATCCTTCACTTTTGTACCACATGAGTTTAATTTATTTTTCTCATTTAATAATTTATGAATATTTATAAATCGTCATTTCAAATTGAGGGGAAGCAACACGGCAAATACTAAAGGAGGAATCGCTTTAGGCATCATTGCCTTAATTGTTGGTGCTGGAGGAATTGTTTTATGGGGATATAGTACCTTTTTGGCTCCAAACAGTCCCAATGTAACAGATCTAGCTACATCTCTATGCGCAAGAGTTTATTCTTCAACAAGTAGAACAATACCTTCTGGCCCTGGTGGCCCACAATCAATTAACTTTGATAGCAAGGACTACGATCCAGGCAATCATTTTGACCTTGAGGAAGACCAGTACAATATATCTGTTGCTGGTATATACGATTTTTTTGGAAGGATAACGGTATCTTCAACAGCACCAGGGGAAGTCTATTACTTGCATATATTTATTAACGACGAATATTCCTGCGAAGTTTACAATGTGGTTAGCTCTGGGGGAACGCTCATGGATTCAATTCGTTATTCCACGAGATTAAATCCTGGAGATTATGTGAGTTTAAAATTAAACGCAAATGTTGCATCAAAAACCCTTTATGTAGGAACTACAGATATTGATACATGGGTTTGGTTCTCCATCCAATACATAGGCTCCTAAATTTAGACTCTTTTTTTCATTTTTTTTATAAATGATTTTCGATAATATATTTCAACTCCTTGAAAGACGATATTTCAAATTTGGAACAATAAGGGATATTTGCTGCATTTTTTACAAATTTAAGTGTTTTTATTCCAAATTTAGAAGCCGATTCGAGATTGTTGAGGTTATCGTCAATAAACACACAATCCTCGGGTTTAGCGTTTAATTTTTCCAACAAATATTTGAATATTTTGGGATCGGGCTTGAGTAGTCCCACGTCCCCACTAATAACGACAATAGAAAATAGATATTGAATATTATGTTTAAATCTCAAATAATGGGACCATTCCTTCACATCGTTGGAAAGCAACGCCAAACAATAATTTTTTTTTAAATTTTTGAGCGATTGGAACGAATTCAGGGTCGATCTTGAGAAAATAGTTCAAATATAGCGTTTCGATCTCGGGATAGTGATCGCCTAAACCTAGTCTATTCCAAAAATCCTTCGACGAAATCTCACCCAGGCTCGCCTCTATATACGCCTTTTCCACGAGGAGCTGGCTCATTCTCTTGTTCTGGCGTTGAATAAATGGCACCAATAACTCCCTCACATCGTCCCCTACCTCGTACACGACGCCCATGGCGTCAAAGATCGACCATTTCTTAGACATAATATCTTAATTAAATGAGTGTATCAAAAGAATATAATTTTTCCCTTCCCTAAAAAACAACTTTAATACCCGCCAATGCTTATGTCACGAGATGGATCAGGAACCATTAAATCACGAGCTCCTAAGAAACGATTATACTCTTGAAAAAGCTGCTTTTCTTCAAGAAAAGTGGCGAACCAAGCTGGACGAGGAAGAAAAGGGCGAAGGTTATTTTTTAAAGAGCGAGGACGTGCGTCTCGTCGCAGGCGTGGACATATCCTTTCCAAAAGAGCTCGAACCGACTTGGGGCGTGGCCTGTGCCGTGCTCTGGGATTACGAGGAAGGAAAGATGCTAACATCCGAAATCGTGAGAGGGAATCTTCCTTTCCCTTACACGCCAGGATATCTTGGTTTTCGAGAGAATCAACTCGTTGCTCGAAGCGTCTTGAAACTAACTCGAAGACCTGACATCGTCATGTGCGACGGAAACGGAGAGATTCACCCGAAACGCTTCGGAGAAGCCACGCATTTAGGAGTTGCATTAGAATTACCCACATTTGGAGTTGCAAAAACCCCTTTCATAGGACGATCCGAGTGGAAGTCCATTGCTCGAAAGAAAGGAAACAAGACACCCGTGATTCTTATGGGCGAGAGCGAACAAGAGCCCCCCAAACTAATTCTTGGAGAAGCCATATGCCTTACCAACAATTGCAAGCCCGTATTTCTTAGCGGAGGTTATCGAGTTTCATTAGAACTTGCCCTTGAAATCGCCTTGAATTGCTCCAAGGATCACCGTCAACCAGAACCGTTGATACTTGCTGACAATATCTCTCGAAAGGTAATTCACAAGTTCGAAAAAAATCCAGAATCCAATAAGCAATAAATTCAATTTAAAATTGGAGATTGCAAGATGAAAAAGAACGAGAACAAGAAAGCTTTCAAGTTGATTGGGTTAGGGGGTACTTTTGATCACCTTCACGACGGTCACAAATTTCTTCTCAGAACAGCCGTTAAATTAGGAGATCACCTCGCCATTGCGCTCGCTACCGAGGCGCTCCTAGGCTCTAAACAGCACAAACACGTTATAGAGTCGTACGATATTAGAGAAAGAGTCTTATGCTCGTATCTCGAAGGCGTATTAGGACTTACTCGCGAAAAATATACCATAATACCCTTGAACGACCCGTTTGGTTCAGCGATCACCGATCCGAACCTCGAAGCTCATGTGAGCAGTGCCGAGACATTCGAAACGGCTTTAAAGATTAACGAGATTCGCACCCAAAACGGTCTTAATCCCATGATCCTGGTCGTGATTCCAATCGTGTGTGATGCAAAAGGAAATAAACTTAGTTCAACGAACATTCGATCGTGTCTTTAGTAAAGAATAATAAATAAAAACTAGATTAGAGAAAAGAAAGAATTCGCAATGAAGATTACATTTTTAGGAACGGCTGGAAGTACGATGTCGAAGGAAAGGGGATTTCCGTCAATCCTCGTTGACGACAACCTACTCTTGGATTGTGGCGAGGGTACGACGCAAAAATTACTAAAATTAGAAAAAATGGGCTCCATTAAAACGATATGTCTTACCCACTTGCACAACGACCACTTTCTTGGCCTATTTTCGCTTTTATGGCATTATTGGATAAACAAGCGCACCGAGGATCTCGAGCTCATCGGTCCCGAGGGCACCAAAAAAACCGTCGAAACCATCTTGGAATTAATCAACACGCCACAAGACATGATGAGCTCTTTTCAAGTTCGCTACAAGGAATTAAAACCAGCGAATAAATCAGCATCTGTTCAGGATAAGTCCGATTTAACTTACGCGAGCGTCGACCATCGCATTCCTGCTTTAGCTTTTCGAATAGAAAGGGACGGTAAATCGTCGTGTTATACCGGTGACTCGAAGCCCGTTCAAACCGTCATCGATCTCGCAAGCAAGTGCGATCTTCTAATCTGCGAATCCACGCTTCCAGACGAGATGGCAGACTTTGCCCACGATCACTATCACTTCACGCCTTCGGACGCTGCTCATTTGGCATCGGAATCGGATTGCAAGCGACTGGTTTTGTTTCACATCTCCTCGTTTTTTGCCAATCAGATGGATAGGTTCAAACAACAGGCCGAAAAAGCGTTGGGAAAGTCCGTGATAATTGCGAAAGACTTGATGGAAATCGACTTGTAAGAAATTTAAAAATACTTTTGCATTTTTTCAATAAATAATAATTTCTACTTGAAAACGAATCCTTATTTTATTCTGCCACTTAATAATAAATTAATTAAAAGATAAAATTGAATTATCATCCAAATGTCGAAAAAAGACGAAAATGAAGGAATTTTTCAGGAAAATAACGAAATTCAAACGAGATCATCTAATCCTTTGAATAACATATCGTTATTTATTGAGCCGTTAGACAAAACAACCGTTAAATTAATCAAATTGGGAAGGGTTAATGATTTACAAAACGCAAGAGAAAGAGCAATCCTTCTCGAAGACGAAGCAAGTTGGGATTTGGAAGAAGCGCTTTCAATACTTGATGTGCATGACGGCCGCATTCTCGTGAATAGAACATTAAAGGATGCCCGATTTAAAATGGTTAAAACCTACCTCTTAGCCGCATTTAGGGATTGGTTATATGACTATAACTCGGGGAAAGACTCTCCAAAGAATATTGAAGTCGTAACTACCAATATTAGACTCCAAGAAGTCATAAAAAAAGCATCTTTTAGACAAATCGCAGGGATGATGTGGTCCGCCTTAGCACTGGCAATTCAGAAAATGGATGTTCTTAGTTCTCCACCACTTTAATCTGCACGCTATTCATAAATAAAGAATTATTTGAGCTAAACATTATCATGAATGAAAATTCCAAAACGGGATATAATCAAAAAGATGAAAACAACGATTTTTATATTATCTCAAGTCCCATCGTTTCCCTGGACATCAAATTAAAAGATCCTCACGATATTGATAAGTTAACAGTTTTAGTTAAAGAAATTACGCGACAAGATCCTACCACATTGATTTGGATGGAAAAGGAAACGGGCAAGTTTTTGGTAGGAGGAATCGATCCGTTTCAAGTAAAACTTATTGCCGAAAATATAAATGAACGAGTAGAAATTGAGATCGGAGAACCCAAGGTTGTATATCGCGAAAAAGCGTTAAAAATAAGCGACATGTTTCCTACCAAGTCTGCCAATTCGCTCAATCGTATTTTGGTGTTTGTCGAACCCTTGGAAAAAAAATTAGAAACTCTGATAAAAACGAGAAAACTTCACGAATTACAGGATGAAAAAGATAGGATAAAAGTCCTTACGAGCGAATTGAATTGGGACGAAAGCCAAGCAAGCAAGGTCCTTGATGTGTATCGAACATGTATTCTCGTAAACGATGGAGCAAATATGCCTTACTTTCACAAGGTAAAATCGTATTTAGTTGCAGCCTTTAGGGATTGGATCGGAGCGGGAATAATTGCAAAAGAGCCCGTTGATGGAATAAAGGTCGTGATAAAGAACATGGAGATTTCCGAAGATTCACGATGTGCTGGATACAACCAAATTTCGGGAATGTTATGGGCAGGAATGAGCCTGGCGATGCTCGATGCTGATCCACACCTTTTTGAACCCGAAAACGAATTCACAATTACAACACCTGCAAGTGCTGTAAGACGAGCTTTTAGGATCATACACGACAATCGTGGTAGAATATTTAATATTAAGGTGGAGAGCGATAGCGAGATGCTTCAAGGGAAGGTTCCTTCTTCGGAATCCACCACATTAATGGAAAAATTATGTTCATTGAACGAAGAAACTCGGATTTTAGAACTTAAATTCTCTGGTTTTGAAAAGGTACCTGCAAAATACGAGGAAAAGATCATATTAAAGCTACGAAAAAGAAAGGGAATGGCAGAACAAATACCTCAAATCTTTTCTTGGGGTGTTGGTGTTCGTGGAAAAATGATAGAAAAGGCAAGCAACTTGGTGGATAAAATATTGTCGATTATGGAAACGGAAGTCCTTAAGGAGGTGGTCATCGATAGAAAATATCTTCTAGAATTTGCAGACCCATCTCTTTGCATTGGTTACGAGATATATTTACCGGAATTAAAACGCGAGGTCGTTTTATGGCTACATACAGTTGGAATTAAAGTCGAAGTTCAAGGACACGCCATTAAATTTGGTAAATTAAAAAAATAAATAACATAATAAATAGCAAGTCATTCCTACAATTGAGAGGGCCTTAATAATGGAACTCATATACGCTGTTCTCTTTCTTCACGAAACTTCGAAAGATATAAGCGAACGATAGATAGAAAATATTTTAAATGCCGCAGGTCTTAACATTGGGAATTTTGAAATTAATAAGGTTTTAAATGCCTTAAAAGGCAACAGCATTAATGAAATATTAGCAATCAAAGGTTCAACATCTTATTAACAAATCTAAACCCTCAAGCGAAGCTGAATGGTTAATGCAATCGAGCTTGGAAAAAATTCTTTCAATCATTAACGAAAAACATTTAGGCGTATTGTTATTTGATAGAAATTACCTTCTTGAAATTATTAATAAATCCCTGTGTATTGTTTACGAAATGCCCGAATTCAAACCTGAATTCGAATTGTTTCTCAAAAATAATGGAATAAATATTAATAAAGAAGGAAATTCCATCAAATTTACGCTCCAAAAAGAGCGTATTTAAATGATTAGAAAAAAATCCGAGACTTTGAATAAAGAAACCATTAAAATTCAGCTCAATTAATTAACATTTTTATCAATAATAATTAATTACCAAAAAATTATAAGAGTCTCAAATTTGATATAACTTAGAACTTGAATAATTTTGAGGCAAAATGTGATGACAACGGAAAAGGATACAATAATTAACATGATTAAATATCTTCCTGATGACGCAAGTGCAGAAGATATTACAGAAGCAATTTATGTTAGACAAAAGATCGAAAAAGGATTAGAAGATTCTCGAAACGGAAATACAATCACTCACGATGAAGCTAAAGAGCGCTTGGAACATTGGTTATGATAAAGCAGATAAAAAATATATCACAGAACCTTAATGAAATTTTATTTTCTATTATAAGAATCTTTCATAGAGACTACAATAAAATAAAGAGATTTCAAACTATAGAGAATTATTAATGAAGATAACCGCATTAAGACTGAAGAGCCCCTTGGATAAGTACGAGGGAGACATCCATTTCGAATCGCTCGACCTCATCAATGTGATTCTGGGCAAGAACAACTCAGGCAAGACGCGAACGCTCAAGCAGGTCTTTAGCACCTTGTCCAAAGAATGCTTTGAGGGATACGGGGACTCGAGCGCTATGAGGAAAATCGAGCTCGAAATATCAATCAAGGAGTTTGAAGAATTAATCGTTAAATACGAATCTAAAAACCCCTCAAGCATCGAGACCTCCACCATTCTTGATTGTTTGCGTCAATTATTGCAAGAAAAGGCGTTTTCCAATGTTTGTGATAATAATTTAATCGTTCGTTTCGAGCGGGAAGATACAAATCAACCGCTTGTCTTTAACTTGGAAGAAAAAACCTTCAAGAATGCTCGCCTTTCGTCTAAAATTAAATTCATAAGCGAAAAAGTTAAAAAAACGGTAATATCTCCAAACGATTTGTTTTTAACCCTTAAAGAAGGGTTCAAAGCGATCCTGCTTCCCTCGACGCGCTCCTTGGAGTCGAGTAGGACAATATTCGAATCCGTCCAGATGTCTTACACCAGGGATGTCTTGACGGACATCCTCGAGAACGGCTTTACTTCCAAAAGCGTGCCTAACGCCGACCTCAAACACTTTGACCATTATTTAATCCCCAACTTCATCGTATTGTTGCGGTTAGTCCTCGAAGGAAAGATCGACCTCGTGGAGCGCTCGTTCTACCAAGAATTCGTGGGCGTGCTCGAAAGGATCTTTCCCGAGCTCCTGCTTGAAATCGAAACGAGGGATTTCACATTCATTGTAGAGGGCAATGACACCGAAATGGAGCGGGTTATCGAGGATTGGAAGAGACTGGGACACGGAACGCAGCAGATCATGTCCATCATGCTTCTCATGATGCTTCCAGGAGATTTTCTCTATTTTATAGACGAACCCGAGATAGGACTTCATCCCGGCCTTCAAACCAAGTTTCTTCAATTCGTTCGGGAGGTAGTCGTTGGAGATCCCAGGTACTCCAAGCAAGTCTTTTTCTCCACCCACTCCACGAGTTTCATAAATTTTCTTGAAAATTGCGCCCATTTTATTACACGAAAAGAAGGAAAGATGTTTTATATAGAATCGCTTAATAGAGAGAATCTCCAACTCATTCGTGGCGAATTGGGACTCAAACCGAGCGACCTACTTCAGGCCAATGGGGTCGTGTGGGTTGAAGGCCCTTCAGATGTTTTTTACGTGAAAATGCTTTTCAAGTGCTTCGATGTGGACTTGGACGCCATAGATGTGCTTATCGCCACCTATGGTAGTTCGGGGCACTTAATCGCCAACCACTTCACGCTCGCCTTGATGGAGCGTTTACATCCGAATTTTGTGGTCATTACCGATAGCGACAAGGAATACGAGCGAGAGCGGATCAATCCCGCCCTCAGGCGCAAGAAAGACGAGTTCGAAATTGCGGGACACTTGGTCTGGATCATAGATCATTATCGAGACATCGAAGGGACCATCCCCCAAGATGCGATTTCTGATTTTTTTCGGGTTCGACGAAAGCTCTCACCAGAACAATATAAAAAACCGTATTCACGCTTGAAAGATTATGTAACCTACCTCAAGCAATTGGGTTTCGTGAGTCCGTACCGGGGATATCGAAAGACTCGAGACGCTCCACAGATAGCTCGAATCGTATTGAGGAACCCTAAATACAGGGAGAGCGTCAAGTCAAACGGATATATAAAGTACAACATCGAACGCCTTTCAGTAGAAATATTCAAGTGGATAAAGACGATTCAATAGGGGCCTGATTTTTTGTTTGATGAGGATTTGCTTTTAAGATAGTTATAATTCAAAAAAAATAAAGCATTAATTGCATTCTTATCATCATATAACCAAACTATATATAAAGCACTAGAACTTAGTTTTCAAGAGGAATATCATATTGCCAAAATTCGACGAAAAAGCTGTTGCAGAATATAGGCGCCCTTTTGAAGAAAAGGGCGGAGACATCTTTATTGCTTTCGGAATCACGCCAGTTGAGATCGGTGAAGGTCGAGCGGTCATGAAAATGCCTTTTTGCCCCAACACTAGCCAATATACCGGGGTATTCGCTGCAGGAGCCTTGATTTCGCTCGCAGATATCACTGCCACGGCAGCCTGTGTAAAATCAGATGGGGCATTTCCTTTCTCAGTTCAGCTGAATGCAAATCTGTTGCGCAATACCAATTCTGGTAACGCTACGGCTGAAGCATTGGTCGTTCATTCTGGCCGAACAATGAAGGTCATTGAAACTGTCGTTAGAGACGACGATGATAATGTTCTGGCGCGCGTAACGACTACACACCTTATTGCCTCTTCAGAAAAGAAGTGAGCATCATTGAACCTTTAACGCAAGCTTAGGCGCTCGAAATTGCATTGATTGGGATTTCGCTTGGGTTTAGAGGAATCAACTAGAAATAACGACTGATTTTAATAGTGTTCGAAGACAGCTATTGCCATTGCAAAACAATAACCCATATCAAAGATCAAAAGAAAATATATGATACATCAAGCAACAGGGTTTCGGGAGTCCATACAAACAATATCAAAAGGTTCAAGATCCTCAACGGATTGGCTGAATGGTGTTGCCAAACTCGAAATACAAGAATGCGTCAAGTCAATCGAATGTTTCAAATATAATATTAAACGCCGGATCAAAGAAAGATTCAAATTGATAAAACTTTCATAATAAAATCGTTTTAACGAATGTAGCTTGAAAAATCACTTAATTGAATCATTATTTTGCTTTTAATGCAATTTTTAATAAATATTTTTTAACATAGATTAGTTTTTCTAAATATCGTCAACATTAAAATGTAATAAGTCGAGTATATCGATAATTCATTTCTTTATTTTTTAAACGAAAAAAACTATAATCCATAGTTTTTTTAACTTTATTATTTACTCGCAGGGTCAAGTTAAATTTTTTATATCTCGATTTGTATATTAATATAAAAAATAAATCACATAAAGAGGAAAAATAAGCTGAATCGAAAGAAAAAGATTATTATTATTATTGCTATAGTTATCGTGATAATAAGTACGGGAGGCATCTTATCTTTTATATTTCTACCTCCATTGTTAGATTCACTCGGTCCGATCCCTCGGTATGTAAATACCGATTGGATCGATTTAGAATGCATTGCCAACATAAGTAAATTTCACTCCACGATTGGTCACGGATATCCCGAAGAGGATCAAAGCACCTCGGACAAGCATTATTTTAATCCCCGTGAGAATTGCAGCGATACGAACGATACAATTGCCGTATACGCACCAGATCGCGTGAAAGTGATCAAGATTGAGTCTGAGCATCATGTGCTTAGCGATGGTACAATTCGTGGACACCAGATTCATCTCGAATCAATAGCCCATCCCAGCATTACATTCGTGTTTTTTCACATCAATATTGAATCAACCAGTTTAGTTGCCGGTCAGACTTTGAACGCTGGGAATAAAGTTGGGTATTGCGATTGTAGGGAGGGATGTAATACCGACTTGGCAATATTTCGAGGAGATAATGCGATTTCGTGGTTTCAAGTAATCACCGATTCGCTGTTCGAGACCTACCACGATAGGGGAATTGCAAGTCGGGAAACCATGATAAAGACGGCCGGGGAAATTTCGAATTCCACTTCAGCAGGATATAGTTTTAGCAATTCTGATCCTTCGGATTGGGTTGATCTTTCTCTTGATTAACCCTCTAACAAAAACTTTCTTTTTTGTACTTTTTTCTTAGCCCTGATTTTTTTCCTTTAAAATATTGAAAACACCATCTATAAGATTATTATTGGATGTGATACATTTTCATGACATTTGCCTTTTACTGAAGAAGACTTTTATACTATTTTTAGAAGAAACCATAAAAGATGACTTATGAAAATAAAAAAATTCAAATTAAGTCGATGTTTAAATAATTATTATAACTTCAAGTTTTTTGAGTCTTTAAGGTTTCAATCGAGATTTAAAAACTTTTTAGCCGGTGTAGCTCAGCCTGGTTACAGCGCTAGACTTCTATAATAAAAGAGACTAGACTCATAATCCTTCTGAAAAAACGGGTCAGACTGGATGGTCTCTAGAGATCGAGGGCTCGAATCCCTCCACCGGCACTAAACATTCTTCAAATGTTTTTTTCACATCTTCGTGAGATATGAATTCTCCGTTATCTAATTGTTCAAGACTCTTTGAGATTGCTTGTTGAACTTAAATGGACTCCATGATATCGTCGTAATTAGCGGTATCGGGAAGTTTTTCAATAGTTTCAATTACTTTATCCTTAATCGTTTGCATGGTTCTCAATAGAAGTTACCAATTAATTATTTAAATTTTTAATCGTTTGAATGTCTAAATTTTTATTATTATCTAATTACTTAAATTTTAATAAAGAAACCAATAAATTCTAATACTCATATTATTAATTTGTTAAACGAATGGCTAAACCTAAAATAAAAAAAAAACAAAGCCGTGTTACTTATGCTCAACGAATCGCGAAAAAAGAGATATAAGCAAAAATTGGAAAGATTGGGAGAATATAATCAACTTTTTAAAAATTGGTTTAGTGGTTGGAAACTATCCGATTTAGAACAGCAACGCGATTTTGAAAAAATTTTTGCCATTTATCATTCAATACAGCTAATTATAGAGGTAATTACCGATATAATTGCGATGATATTAAAGGATTTATCGCTTGTTGTTGAGGATAATTACACGAATTTTGAAAAACTTTTTAAAAAGAAGATGATTTCAAACGATTTATTCCAAGGATTGAAGAAATTAAATGGATTAAGGAATAGGATAGTTCACGATTACAATGGAATTATCGACGAAGTAGTGTGGGTTTCAATGGAAGAAAATAATAAATATATAGACGAATTTGAGTCGATCGTGAAAAAATGGTTAGAACAGAACACTTAGAACATGTTAAAAGAATAATAAATCGAGTAAAGGAAGATTTTAACTTTATTAAGGCGAATCCTAAAATCCTTGGTGTAATTCTATATGGTTCCAAAATTCACGGTTTTCATCATCAAAAAAGCGATATTGACATTTGCATCGCTACAACTTATGAAAAACTCGTGGATGCTTATAATTATATTATCGAAAATATTAACTTCAATCAAGAAATCTACGACATTCGATTCTTTAACGAGCTTCCGCTTGTCATCCAAGGAGAAATAATGGAAAATGGAATAATAGCAATTTCAAACGATATATATTCCTTAAAAGAGTACTTTTTTACATATCGAAAAATGTACGACGATTGGAAATTCAAGATTGAACATTGTATTTAAATAATTTTTTCAATCTCCTTATGATTCCTTGAGCGGTTATTATACCCGTTATAGCCGCTCCTACCATGCCCTAGAAAGACCCGATCCGTCTCCTGCGAAAAATACCTTTTTAAAGCGCATCGTTCCATTAATGATATAGACTATTTTTTGGGGAAGTTACAAATAAATTAATTATTTAAATTTTTAATCGTTCACTATGAATATGAAATTATACATTTTAGGATAGTCCCTTGTAGGAGAGAAATATACTCGTGAGTAACAAGGAGTTTTAAAAGATAAATTTTTATGATTTTTAACCATATAGATCTTGATAAAAAATGACACCATCTATTTCAATTAACGAAGATACTTACGAATTATCAGTAAAATATAGACTTAAGAACGGAACTTTTTCAGAAGCTATAAAAAGGTTATTAGAATCCAATCTTGATGTCTATTTAAAATCAAAAATCAAATAATTTCAATTTATACTTTAATACAATGAATATTAATGATTTTAGGAGATCGTTCAAGTTTGACGAGAAATCCTCTGAATATCGCCTATGGATAAAACATGAGAGCGGTATTCAAAACAAGATAATATTCTCTATAGACGCCGAAGGTCTTGATGAAAATGAAATTAATAAATTATTGGAACTAGTCTTTAAGTTTTACGAGAAATTAGACAGTTGGATCGTTGATTCTAAAGAATTTGCGGTAAGTGAATTGCTAGACATAAAAAATAAATCGTGGTTAGCAAAAGGCGAAGAAAGAGTTTCAGAAGACGAGTTCAAATCGAGGATGAGTCTCATTAATGTTGCTTTTTTTGAGGATGGATATATGGCTTTTTTTGACGCAAAAGACATGTTTACCGAACACGCAATTATAATTAATGGAGATTTTGACAAGGGTTTTTCTGATTGTTATCTTTAGCAAAAGACCGAGTAAATTTACATCTAATCTTTATTTATAAATTCTCCTGAGTATACCTTGAGCAGCGATGATTCCCGTGACCGCTGCGCCTACTATTCCTCTCGAAAGTCCAGCACCGTCTCCAGCGAAGAAGATCTTTTTAAAGCGTTTGGACTCCAAGAACGGGGAAACCTGTACGAGCTTGGCGCTTCTCTTGAATTCGGGCGCATATAGTAAGGTGCTATCGTTATTCACCCCCGGAATGATGTGATCAAGTCGCTCTAAACCTTCTAAGATGTCTTTAACGAATCGGTAGGGATATGCCATTGCGATGTCTCCCGGAGTCACGTCGTTCAGAGTGGGTTGAACTGGATTTTTGCTTATGAGGGCAGGTCTTGAACGGTGTCCCTTGCGGAGGTCACCGAGGGTTTGAATAAGGGGTTTATAACCGCCTAAAACTGACGCTTGTTTCGCAATGGCGCGCCCGTATTCCGTGGTATCCTCTAAGGGCGCAGTTAAAGCTTGCCGTATCAAGAACGCAAAATTTGAGTTTCTTGAATCGCCATCAGAAGTGAACTGATGCCCGTTCACTCCCACGATCTTTTCCTCGTACATTTCCTTGACCACATATCCCTTGTGATTAACGCAAAAGGTTCGAACGAAATCATTATAGGTAGGAGTTATGATGTGAAACTTGGGATCGCGCTGGATATTTTCGCAAATCTCTTCGAGTATGATGGAGGGAACTTCCACGCGAACGCCTATATCTAAAGGCAAATAGGAGGTTCGAATACCAAGCTCCTCGCACTGTTTAGACAACCATACCATGCCCCATCTCCCTGGAGCCAAGAGGATCGCGTCGAACTTTTCTTGAGAATCGGTTTTTTCCTTATTTCCAAAATATAGTTGCTTGTTTGCATCGAACCGTTGGACTTTCGTATTCGGAAAGAACTTAACATCGTAATCAGATTCCAAGGTTTTCTGGATGGATTTTATCACATTCGGCGTGTTTTCCGTCCCTAACAATCTCTGCTTGATGGGCACGAACCGGATGTCCATGGACGCTGCCCTGAAAAGCAGGTCTTTTAGTTTTTGCTCGTTCTGAAAGGGATTAAACAGCTTATCAGGAGCGCCATTTTGTAGGAAAAAGGCTTCTATGTGTCCAATTATCTGTTTTGCGTCAAGACCTGCATTATTGCACAATTGGGCTAAATCCCCACCAATGTTCTCGTCAAGGTTGAGTATGCCCGAGGAAAATGCTCCTGCGCCGCCTATTCCCGACATGATCTTGCACGGATCGCAGCCCATACAGGCAAGTCCTTCGGATATGGCGCAGTATCTCTTGTCCACGGGCGGTCCTTGGTCAAACACCTTGATTTCGAGGTCTGGGATGCCCGACTTTCCGAGCTCGCTTGCGGCAAATAGCCCCGCCGATCCCGCTCCGACAATTCCAATTTTCATATGTATTATTCGTTAAGTTGTCGATATAATCTTTTTGTTATGTTTTTTTTTATTATGTAAGAAATTTTAGTTATTATACGCAATATAAATAGACTTAAATTAGTGATAGATAGTATGAGTAATCTACTGCCCTAAAAAGAAAAGTATAAAACTTTTTAATGATTTTTTTTTACAAGTTCAAATGGATTAAATGTCGTATTTCTGTATTATAAAACCCAACGATACTATTTAATGAGCATCAACGCCTCTGTTGCATAGCTGGTTATTGCGTTGCCTTGGTAAGGCAAAGGTCGGGGGTTCAAATCCCCCCAGAGGCTACTATTAAATTATTAATGCTTAGATTAGATTTTAATCGTGAAATAATTATTATATATAATACCAACACTAAAAATCAATAAAGAACTACAAAATATTTTTCTTATGGATTTTGCCGAACGAAAAAAAGCAAAAGAAAAAATATTCTCAAACGATGAAGAATTGAGAGATTTCTTGGTTTCTTGTGGATAAAATTATAGTCAAGATATTGGTAAAAATAAAAATTATTCTTATTTCTTGAGTTTATAAGATAGTAATTTTTTTAAAATTCTCTTTTCATTACCACTTAAGATATTAACGACAAAATTTAGCACCGATTTGAACCATTCATATTTTCTCGTATCTTTACCATATACCTTTCCTTGCCCTCGAAATGTAAGGAATTAACTTGCTTATTAATTCAAGCGCGTGGTGACTAACCTTCCCTTTTTTGAGTATCGATTGAATGAATTTTTCTTCGCTTTCAATGTGAAAACTTAAATATTCGTGGTAACCAATATTACCCATACACATGACATTTTTAATCAAGAAAAAAATTAAAGGCAATGTTTATCTGTATCTTGCAAGAAACGCCCGAATTAACGGTAAAACGAGGAGAATATGGGAGAAATACATTGGTCCCGAAAATAACATAAATGAACAAACGGAATTGTTGGTCGATCCCGAACCAAGCGTCACGACTCTTGATTTCGGACTTCCCATTGCACTCATGGGCTTGGTAAAACAACTCGGACTCGTTGGAATCATCAATAAGTGCACGAGCAAGCGCTCTCAGGGGCTTTCCGTGGGGCATTACATGGTCTTGGCTGCCATTAACAGTTGCGTGAAACCCACTTCCAAGGCGAGATTGCTCCGCTGGTTTGAGCACACCGCTCTTTTCAAGGAATTTCCGCCTATTGAAACCTATTTAGATTCAATGGCATATGCAAACCACTTCAAGTACCTGACATCTGAAGCGATAAAGAACATCGAAGCGCTTATTAACAAGAATTTAATTGAAAAATTTAACCTGTCCATGAATTCGCTATTTTACGACCCGAAGAGCTTTTTTACCTATATCAACCCGAAGGAGGGCGTGGAAATTCCGAAACACGGTCATTCCAAGGAAGGCCGATCCACCCTGAACTTAGTGGGATTGACCTTGTTCTGTACCAAAGACGGAGGTGTGCCCGTCCTTCACGAGGTATATCCAGGAAATGTTCACAACGCCAAGATATTTAAGGAACAGGTTTCCAAGCTTTTTGAGAGATTAAAACAAGCAAGTGTGGATCCCCGGGAAATTTGCGTGGTGTTTGATAAGGGAAACCTCTCCCAAGAAGCGTTTGAACAAGTGTACGACGCGGGACTCCGGTTCGTCTGCTCGATACGCCCCAGCACGCAAAAAGAATTCGATCGTTTAACGCCTTCCGATTTTTCTCTCGAAAAGCTGCCGAACGGAAAAGAAATAGGCGTGCTCGAGTTTGCTCGAAATGTGTACGGTCAACACGATCGACTCTTCGTGGTATTTAATCCACGAATGAAAGCGTGGCAGGAAAAAAACCTCCTTGCGAAGCTCGAAACGAAAATCGAAACCGTTCGCAATTTTTTTGAAGAACGCTTGAACGCAAAAAAATGGAGGGCTCCTGAGGCCATTGAGAAAAAGATTCGGGACGTTTTCAAGACGAAAAAGCATTTAGATCTCGTAGATTACTCGGTTTCCGGCACGCTTGGAAATGTGGCGTACACGCTAAAAATCAATGAGAAAGCGCTGGAGGACCGCTTAAACACGCTCGGCAAGAGTTATTTCTTGTCGAACCATCCCGAGATGGCTCCTCTCGATGTCGTGTGGTTGTATCGACAACAGAATACCATGGAGCGCGCCTTCAAGTACATCAAGTCCCCTTCCCTGTTATCCGCCCGACCGATGTATCATTGGACGGAGGAGAGCATCCGTGGACATTTATTTACCTGCGTACTCGGACTGTTGTTATTAACTCTTCTTACCCGAAAGGTCCAAAAAGAGTTCGATCACATGAGCCTCTGGCGCATCGTTGAGGTTCTTTCAGAAATTGAATTGGTAATCGTTCAATACAAGGGGACCAAGAAAATCGTGAAAAAAATCGTGGATGTTTCTCCTGACGCCAGGCGATTGCTAAAATTTTTAGAACTTGAGGCACCTGCGTGATTTTTTTTTTTGTAGTCCCTAACTTTTTTATCGCACGGTGAGAGGGGGCCATCTATCGAGAGTAGAGAAAGAAAAAAGGTTAATTTTTTAATAACTTATAAACTCAAGAATTTATAATAAATTTATTGTTAATTCCATAATGATGTATCATATTTTTTCATCATTTTTTTAATGGTCTTCCTATGGTTTAAAACATGTTGTTTATAACCTTTGCATAATGTTCTAAAACCCAACGCCACCACAATATTTTTGGTGTGAAAAAGGGTGGCCCAAAACCCTCTTCGCCATCGAAAAATCTTTAATATTCTATTCAAATGAAGATAATAGTTCTTGTAAAATTCATCAATAGATATGTGTTTTGGTTTGATAATAAGCCTGTCCATTAGCAACTCATCCCAATCTGCGGGAAAATTAGAATACATGAGTCTTCCTTCTTCTTTTACTCTCTCATATAAAGGTGTACCTGGGAGAGGGACGACGATTCCTATGTCTAGGGCGTCTACTTTCGATCTTTTGAAAAATTCGCTAATTCTTAAAAGCGAGTCAAGGTCATCATCGTCCATTCCATACATCGTTGCACCTACGACACCGATACCACATTTTTGAATGGTCTTAATGGCGATCTTATATTTTTCGAGCATAGCTAGAAAATCATCTTGGACATCCTTTAATTTTAAAAAAGAAATATTTGCTTGCTTGTTCATTTCCTTAAGGACTTTTAAGTTAAAGGATTCAAAACCGATATATAATTGCCTCAATCCCGCTTTATATGCAAGTTTTAAAAGATCTACTCGATCGGCAATGTTGATTGATGATTGAGTTCCCCAAATCTTGTTTAGTTTGTTGTCAATTATCATTTGAAGGAGTTTTTTCTTTTGCTCAAAGTGGCGCTCAGTGAATCCAAAAAAATTGTCGTCGGTGAAATATACAACCTTTTTTTTTATTGTCCTTAATTCTTTTATGACATCCTCGATAGGACGATGCTTGTATCTGTTTCCAAAATGTCGAGTTGAGTAGCAATACTCGCAAGCGAATGGACACCCTCGCGATGACTCGATTCCAACAGCAAAATATCTATCATCTAAATCGGAGTGATCCAATATTACCATCTGTTCTCCGGTACAATACGATGGGCCATATATGGATTTTAATTCACCGTTTTCAAAGTCTTCGATAAGTATTTTCCATATCAGTTCTGCTTCTCCAATTACGACGCAGTCAACATAATTAAGTGCCTCCTCTAACATTGGAGAAGCATGAACTCCTCCCATAATTGTTTTTATTCCTCTTTCACGATACTTTGATGCGATTTCGTATGCATGAGTTGCGTTGACAGTTGACGCAGAAATACCTACTAAATCACAATCAATAAAATCTGTAAATTCGTCCAAGCTTTCGTCAAAAATTTTCACATCCCAGTGATTTGGAGTAAGTGCTGCAATTATTTGTAATCCAAGAGGATTAACCTGGAGTTCTGGATAATAAGATTTTTGAACCTGACGGTTAACGGCACTGATAAGTATTAATCTTAATTTCTTTTCATTCATTATAGGTTTAGAATATTATTAATTGAGGATGTTTAAAAATATCTCTAATTTGTTAAATATTTGTTGGTTAAGTTTTTCATCATTTTTGAATTTTGACGCGTCAATTGTATTTAATTATTGTTGTGGTAGTTAGCTTACTTTTGTTATCAAAATCATCCTTTTGATTTTTTTGATTAGTATTAATCCGTACAAAGGTCTTATATTTGAAAAACTAATTTTCTAATAAATAAATACAATAGAAATAAAAAATAACGAACTATTTTTAGTGACTAATAAAGAAAGCCACATAATATTCAATGGCACTTGAAAGCAGTATTATTCTCATTATTGTTAGAAGAATCAGCTCATTTTCAAATAATTCACTACCAAGGGCACCAATTAATAATGAACTAAAGGCTATAAGAAGAATTATTCCCCTTTTTCGAATGCTTGGCTCGTCGTGCTTTATGGACATTACTGAGAAAAATACGCCTAAAATAAACGAAACGAGTGGGATTAGATAATTTAAAATCGACAAATAAATTCCTGAATCTTGATAAAAATAGCCATTAACTTGCCCTACTGAAGTTGGATCAATGATGAGTAAACATATAAAAATAGCATCAAGAGTGCTAAAAATTATTGTCGTTATAATAAGGATGTTTTTTTCTTTATCTTGATAGAAGATGTGAACAAAGGAATAAATCCAAAATATAATCGCAAGAATGAAGAATGCGTTATTCAAGAATAAGAATTCAAATGTTCGAAACGCGTATCCAGAGATAATTATCGAGAGAAATGAAAACGCAGAACCCCACCACCCAGAGCTCAATAAAACCCATGTAAGACCAAGTGAGAGCTGTTCTATTCGTTTTGAATTGAAATATTTTTTTAAAAACAGCAATCCAATAAAAACAGAAATTGAAACGAAAATTACAGCAAAAATGCCGGTAAAGATTTCCTGTGGGTTCAAGTCATTAAAAGTAACCATATTTAATACCTTATAATTTCTTATTTAATACCTTTATTATCTATATTTAAGTTATTTATAAAAAACATTTGCTTATAAACACTTTGAAAGGAAAATGTATTATTTTTCGTTTAAAAACACCTCTTCGTAAGAAATTATTGTCCACGGATAAGGTTTAAACAAAAAATTGCAGATGTTTTGATGCTTCTTTTGGTCCGCTATTTGATCAAAAAAATATCCATGATATTCAAAAATTTTAACACCTTCAATACAGCCATTCGCAAGAAATTTCAGATAATTAGAAAGACGACTTTTTGAATGTCCTAATATTCTTATTATTGCTTCGTAATGCTTTTTTATATTAGATATCATCAGGGAGTATATATCTAGATCAATAACTGCTCGGATCAAATCCATATAATTTAAATGCTTTCCTTCTGGATTTTTAACTTTTAGTTCTAGTAATAACAAGTTCATACTATTTTTTTTATAATCTTGGTATAGATCTGACATGTCATCCAGAATAGTATCAATGATGACATAATGCTCGAGAAATTCGCTTATTAATTGTTTAGTATTTTCATATATAAAAGGCGATAATAAATCAAAATATAAGAAGAAATCCGAATTTCTTACTTGCATAAAATTAAACAATTCTTTTTTTTCCATAATTCTTGGAAATTTCATTAACTCTATTTCCTTTATTACGCATTGTTTAATATCGTATAAAGCTTGAAGCATCAATTTATTACCATTCACGGGTAATTTATTTAAATACTTTTGCACTTTCCATGGAATAAAAGCAAAATAAGAAAGTATATCAATGAATTTCACATAATTATCAACAGTATTCGCTTGAAAATAGCTATCTACCAAGGAATCTCCTAAAGATATGTAATCCGAAAAGCAATCGACTACTTTAATAATCTCTTCCTTTCTGTTACTAAGTTCTAACTCAGGTTTTAATTCTTCAGCTGAGAGGTGTTCGATGATATCCGAAACGAGCAATGAGAACTTAGAATTAGTATTTTCTAAAAGAGTATTCGAATTATTGTTAGTCAACCCAAATATGTTATAGCAATTACTAAAGTTCTCAATATTTTTTGATGAGTCTGACAAATACATTTCAATTGTAAAAGTAAACTAAAGTTATTCTAATATATATCTAGATAATATATAAAAGTTTATTTTTTTTATAGAATGATCATATTTCTGAAGATTTGAAACGAGATTCCTAATTTTTAGAATCTAATTTCCAATCTTTATCGAATATTTTTCCTTAACGCATCCTTTATTCTATTTAAAGCTTTTTCAAGTGTTAATCTTGGGCAAGCAATATTGATTCTCCGAAATCCCTTTCCACTTTTTCCGAAGTGTATGCCATTCCATAATAACACTTTTGCCTCATTCATTAAAATTCTTTCTAAAGTTTGATTATTATAGTTCAATCCTCTAAAATCGAGCCAAACAAGGTAGGTTGCCTCAGGATTTATAACTTTTACTTCTGGAATATTAGATACTAAGAATTTTTTCAAAAATTCTAAATTTTCTTTAATATATTTTTTTAAATCATCCAACCAATCTTCGCATTTGTTGTATGCTGTTTCTAAAGCTATAGATCCTAATGAATTGTTGTCTAAAATACCATACTTTTGTTTCATAACATTGAATTTAGTTTTTAATTCAGAAGAAGGAATAATAATATTAGCAAGAGGTATTCCTGATAAATTAAATCCCTTAGATGGAGAAGTGCAAGTTATTGAATTTTCTTCGAATTTTTTCGAAATACTTGCGAATGAAATAAACTTATATTCTGGGAAAACTAAGTCGCAGTTAATCTCATCTGATATGACTAAGAGATTTTCGTCGATGCAAATATCACCTAATTGTTCAATCTCTTCTTTTCGCCAGACTCTGCCTGTAGGATTATGAGGATTGCAAAAAATTATCATTTTTACATTGTCTAAAATAACTTTTTTTTTTAGATCATTAAAATCAATTTCATAATGATTGTTTTCCAATTTCAACGAATTGAGAACTTTTTTTCTTTTATTACTTCGTATGATTGAGTAAAAGGGAGGATATATTGGATCTTGTAAAATTATTTTATCTTTTTCGTTTGTAAACGCTTGTATGGCAATACTTAGCCCCATCATTGCTCCAGGTGTATATATAATAGAATTTTTTTCTATTTTCCAATTATATCTTCTATAAAACCAATTAATAGTACTTTCGTAGTAAGAATCTGGAAAAATCGAATATCCCATAATTCCATGATTTATTTTTTGATTTAATGCTTGTAAAATTAGTGGTGCGTTTTTAAAATCCATATCAGCAATCCATAATGGGAGAAGATCCTTTACTTTAAACATCTCTTCTGTACTATCCCACTTCTCAGATCTTGAATTTTTTCTATCTATGAGATTGTCAAAATCATTTTTTTTAAACATGATATTCCTTTATAGAAAACAAGGATAAAAAGTATTTCCATTAAAAACATTGATGTTATAAAAAGTGCTATTAAATATAATAATTTTATATACTAATACAATGCAATTTAAAGATCTAAAGAAAAAATAGATTAACTTTTTTAGAGAGATAATGTTTAAAATATCAAGCAATAAAGAGGTTTATTATCGTGGCTGGTGCTATTAATTTTTTTGATGTTTTAGTTATTGGAGCAGGACCTTCTGGATCGATTGCCGCAAAAAATGCTGCTGATAACGGATTTTCTACTTGTTTAATTGAGAAGGACAAAATTGGAGAAAAAGGGCGTTATAAAGCTTGTGGAGGGGGGATTCCGTTTGAGGTTCTTGAAGAAATTCAATACCCTGAAGAAAAAGTTGCTCGGTTCGTTGAATCGTTAGAATATCATCATGTTGACGGAGAATATTATTCACAGAAAGGAAAAGGAGCGACTGTTTGGAGAAGTACTTTTGATAAATATTTGCTCGATTTGGCAATTATGAGCGGCGTAGTGTTCAGAGAAAAAGAACAATTATTAAATCTCCAAAAGCTCAACGGTTATTATGAAATTATCACAAATAATTCAAAATTTCGAGCAAAGTATTTAATCGCTGCCGATGGAATAACCTCCACGACATTAAAGCTTTTAAAATGGCCTTTTTTCCAAAGTTCTGATGTTTGGCTTACAACAACTCACGAGATGAAAACTTCTAAAAAATATATTGAGGAAACTTTGGAAACAGATAAACTCCACCTCTTTTTTGGAAGAGAAATCACATCTGCAGGATATTCGTGGTTGTTCCCAAAGAAAGATGTAGTCACACTTGGTTGGGGCAACCAAATAAATCTAATGAAAAACTCTCGAAAAGAATTTAGAAAGATTTCTTCATTTCCTCTTATAGAAAAGATATTAACCAATTCTTCCATTGAAACGAATAAATCGCATTTAATTCCCATGGGGGTGCGCCCAAAAATTTACGAAGATAATGTGTTTGCCGTCGGTGACGCTGGAGGATTTGTCGATCCCATCAACGGAATGGGCATACCATACGCAATATTTTCAGGTCAGATTGCCGTAGAAGCCATCAAGATCGGGAAGAATAAAGGAGAAAAAGAAAGACTGGGAGATATCTACGAAAATCTATTAGACAGAAGTTTTTTAAACATGTTGAAACAGAAAAGGACCTTGCGAGAAAAAATATATCAGTCAGATGCAAACTTAAAGCAATATCTATCGCTTTTGGAAAATAATTCGTCAGAAGAAATAATCCTTAAAAAATTATTTTAGAGTATAACTATCACATATAAAATCTAACATCATCAAGATTCTCCCGTTATTGTAGATCCAATCTTAAAGATCCTGAGATTTAATTTCATTTTGATATCGAATTAACGAGAACTTTCTAAATACAAAAAATTCAAGAATCTCGTGAGCCTAACTTCAATTCTTAATTCTAATAATCTTTATATTATTTTTCTTTATACAAAAGCGTCAATTTAAAATCTTGAAACTTTATATGATATTATACAATATTGATCAATTAGTGGGTTTTTTTATCACATTATAAATAGGATAGAAAAAATGTCAAATAATAAAGGAACATCAATAGCAGTCGTGGCAATTATCATAGCTGCCGCAGGTTTAGGACTTGCCGGATATCTCGTGTTCTTTCCCTCAAATGGAGGGGTAAGAAACAATATGGAGAATGTGTACTACTGTTCTTCTGCTACGGAATTACAGGTCGCCATTGATACGATTGATGCGGGAAACGGACTGATTATGATCACGAACAACATCACTCTTGACGAAACTATCGACATTGATAATGGAGGAGATTACATTCTCCAAGGGGCAGGGGCGATCACGATTATAGTCGGAGGAAACTTTACGGGGATCAATATATCAAGTGCCTCTTCGTTTATTCTTAAGGAATTGACCATTAATATGGCAGCAATAATTTCAGGTACGACTCCAGCTGTATACATTGACGAAGAAAATAATAATCCCGTGCACATTCAGAACATTCATTTTATTGGAGGTGTGCGCGGGGTTTTCATATCAAGTAATCAAGTTTGGGTAGAAAGATGTGTTTTTGACGATCTTGATTATGGTGTATATATCCATACTTCGTATAATAGCCACATACTTGATAACCACATTAATAATGGTATAGAATCGGGGATTTACATCACAGGTTCGAGATATTGTGTTTTAACAGGCAATGTAATACAATATTGTGATAGCGGAATATATTTGGGCAATAGTAATAACGAGATTACTGTTGCTAATAACATCGTCCGGGATATTTATGCTTACGGGATTAGGGTATATGGTTCATTTATTTGCACAATCGTTGGAAACACTGTTTCTTCCCAAGCAGGAAGCATTTATACAGCGATATATGGGATATATGCATTGTCTTCAAGTTATAATGTGTTTACTGGTAACATGATCAATGATGTTAAAAGCATACCTGGTACGGGATATGGTTTTTACCTGGAGGGCAGTAATTATAATGTCGTGACAAGTAATAATATGTATGAAAACAACATAAATGCCGTTACTGAAGCAGGTTGTACTGGTAATCAAATAGCAAGCTGTATCCCGTAAATAGCATTTTTAAATTCTTTTTTATTATACTCTCCTCTTTTTTATTTATTATTTTAATATTTAAAATTCCAATTTCTTTTCAATAGATTTTTTCAATTTCTTATAGAATATGTTTCTAAAGAAGTTGATATCAATTATTTTCAAAAATGGGATTTTTATTCTATGTTAATTTAAATCCAATAAGAATCAAAAAAGAGGAAATGAAAAAATGTCAAGCAAGGGTGGTGTAGGTTTAGGTATCGTTGGAATAATTATTGCAGGAATAGCACTTGGGTTAGTAACATATAACTTTTTTATACCAGACCATAACATCATTGAGGATAATATATATTATTGTTCCACGGGAGAACAAGTTCAGGACGCCATCAATACGATTGGTTCAGGTAATGGGAAGGTAATCATAATCAAGAACATTTCGATAAGTGATACAATCGATATCAACGGAAATGGAGACTATATCGTGGAAGGTGCGAGCTCAATCACGCTTAGAATAGAAGCAAACATTAGCTCATTTAATATTTCGAACGCAAGATCGTGCGTCATTAGAGACTTAACCATTGATGGATCATCCATTGACAATGGGGGCGTGTCGCTATTATACATAAAAGAGAAGAGTCAAAATTCCATACATATTCAGAATATTCGTTTTTTAGGGAAACCAGGAAACACCGAAGTTCAGGGCATTTACATCAGGAGTAATAATATTTGGGTCGAAAACTGCCAATTTAAAGAGTTATATACAGGAATTTTTATTTTTTGGTCGCAATTATCTCATTTCTATCACAATAGTTTTAAAGATATTAACGATACGGGAATTTACGCCCTTTATGTCTGTCAGAAAAGCGTCATTGAAGGAAACACGATTGAGAACTGCGATAATGGCATTGCATTACATTCCTCTTGGGCAGTAGAGAATATAATTTCTAACAATGAGATTTATCACATACATACGGCAGGCATATTATTGAATAATTCTGAACTAAACGCTATTATAGGAAACAGATTAGACGATACAACAATCGTACGGGATAAGGATGTTTATGGAATTCTTTTAATAGATTCTGATGGTAATTCCATCGAGGGAAATGTAATATCTCGAATCGTCCCTCTCTCTTCGGGGGATGGTTATGGGATTTATTTGGATAATGGCGATAATAATTGTATCGTTGGAAATATCTTTAATGAGATCCCGATAGATATTTGGTATACGGGCACTAGCACGGGAAACATAATTGACAATAATATATCTATATAAATTTAATGAATTCCTTTTTTCTCAATTGTTTTAATTTTCAGCTCAATATCCTAATCCCTCTCTATCTATGAATCTTCGCGAAAGGTATCTTTCTCGAAGAATAATTTTAAGTTTATAGAAAATATTTTAGTTTTAAATCTCATATTGTTATGGGGCGATTTTATATTATAGTTTTATGCCATATAGCTTTTTAAGAAATTTTTTTTTGATTATTATAACTATAAAAAAGACAATGTGATGTCGCATTAGTTCAGCAATGAGGCTACATTTAACTTAATATGAGATATTCTTTTACTTCACTTTTTACCATCATCCCTTTATAAAGCAACTAATATTTCTAGTTATAAATTATAAGAGGTAATATCGATGTTAGACATATTAAAATTACGATTTAAAGAAAAAATTAAGTCAAGTTTTAAAGTCGAGAACGGTTTTCTCAGGCTCTTACTCGTGACTGTTTCTGTCGTCATTCTAATACAACTATTTATCGTTCCAACTCATTTTGAATTTTATCGTGATTCTGGGTTTAGTGGATATATGTTTTATGGTTTAAGGTTTTTTCATAGTTATAATATATACAATTATAGATACGGTTTATATTTTGAATTTCACCCCAAATATTTTTTTCCCATGATAACCATGATTTTCGCCTTAATATTATCATTACTACTCGCCATTAAAATCAATAAGTTCAATAAAGATGAGATATTAAAAGTTGGAATTATTAGTACCATCTTATTTGTAATTACATTTATCACATATATATATATAAGTGTGGTATTTGATTACTATTGCTTTTCTTATCTTTTTGTGGCAAATCTATTAATGATACTCGTTTATGCCATTCTTATGCTCATATTAACTATTCAATTATCAAGAAAACACGATAAACCTGATAAGATAAAAAAAAGGTTCTTGAGAAAACATCAACTTAAACCATCAATGTATCATGTACGAATGCTATTTTTTGTCGTTTCTATCTTACTGATCGTTCAGTTTTTTATTCCAACCTTTATTTCTATTAATCTTCTTAATACGCCTCCATTATATTATATCTATTTTTTCTCTGGAATAATCTTTACTCTTGATGGAAGCAAAACATTATACATTTCTTTTGACCCCTTTTGCTTTTTCCAAATAATACCTCAGGCTGCTGCATTAATATTAATAATTATACTGATTATAAAGATAGAAACGCTTGAAAGGAAACAAATTTTATTTTTAGGGATTGCCAGTGCGATCCTTCTTATTCTTTCTCCAATTTTATACTTCGGGGCATATTATATGATAGGCGGCACATTCGTTCCATTTAATACGCTTTCTTGCTTTAATTTACATTTTATTATTTTTTGCGTGTTTTTAGTTCTTTTAGGATCTATACATGTCTCAAACAGAGCTAAACCGTCATATTACAATATCGCTCGAAAATTAAGCTTGTTTTTAAGGAAGTATCGAGTGGAAGTAGTTGCATTTTCTATCTTTTTTATTTATTTATATGCGCTGAGAGTCCTAACGCCTTTTATTCCGGCTTATGAAAACAGTTTCCTCGATTGGGACATGTATCTGATGATGTCAAGAGATATTACATCCATTTTTAAGAGGCAAATCGTCGCTCCTTTTTGTTATAGGCCGTTAATACCACTTCTAGCGGGAATATTACCCTTTGACTTGCAAACAAGCTACGCCCTTATTGTGTTCCTTTCCGCCTATTTCACGGGCATATTACTATACGCAACGCTCCGGTTAAGATTTAGCAAGAGTATGAGTTTAATGGGCTTATTATTTTTTATTCTCTTGAGTTATATTCCAAAAGCAAGCTTGATATCTTTTGGACCATTTAATCTTGGTTTCATCAACGCAGCGTTTATTTTCGTCTATTTCGTTGATTTTCCTGCGGGGTTTTTCTTGATGGCGTGTTTTTATTGCATATTCTCTCAAAGAAAAAAAGGTTATCTCATTTGTTTATTATTAGGAACTCTCACGAAAGAAATAGTTTTCGGAACGATCCCCGTTTTTATCGCTTACGAAATAATGATAAACCAAGACCCTCGTAATCTAAAAAAAATGGGAAACATTTTATTGAAAAACACCAAATATTTTGCACCTGGAATATGTGCTTACCTCTTATTGCGCCTTATTGTCGTTCCCATTCCTGTTATAGAAACATCTTGGTATGGTTCTTACAACAATAGCGATTACGGTTCCATCGAAATGTTTTTAGTTTTTTGGGACATGAGAATTGCAGAAATCTTCTATCAAGGAGCGCTTTACGATTGGTTTATCGGCGTGTGGAGCCCCATGATCATTGCTTTCTGCTGCTTGAATAATTGGAAAAGAATGAAACATTGGTTCGGCATATTTGGCATATTTATGTTGTTTTGCTATACTCAGATATTTTTAGGATTCGCCACTACTAGATATATAGTGTTTGGTTTTTACCCAATTATATTTCTAGCAGTTTCAGGTCTGGAGGGAATATTCAATATAAAACTTTTAAGAAAACACTACGAGATTAGTTTTATAAAAGTCGAAATCAGTTCAATAAAACATCAATATTTGTTATTTAAATCCACCTAGTAAATTATTGTAATTTCTTACACAGTATTGAAGAATCATCACTCACGATTAAATTATAACCACAAAAATTATTTCCAGAGAGTGATAGTGATTTTTAGGAATGAAAGAGTTAGATGTTTATAGAAAAAAATTCAATTATATTGCTGAAATAGACAATAAGATGCGATTTTTTGACGAAAACGCAGCAATTATATCTTCTCTCTTGAACTTGAGTGGATGCGAAAGAATACTTGATGTTGCAACTGGAAATGGGGATGTTGCTATAGAACTTGCAAGACGATTGTCAAATGGTCATGTCTTGGGTATTGATTTTTCGGAAGGAATGATTTCTCAAGCTAATAAAAAAAAGAACGAGCTTGGTCTGACCAATATCGAATTTATCCGAATGGATATGCGATCTCTTGACTTACCTGATCGATCTTTCGACATCGTGGTTTGTTCCTTCTGCTTGTTTTTCGTAGAAGATATAAAAAGCCAACTTTTTCATATTGCGCAGAAAGTCAAGAAAGGAGGTATTGTTCTGGTTACTTCCTTTTTCGAAAATTGCTTTTCTCCACCTATTGATCTTTTTTTTAAACGTCTTGAAACACATGGTATTGATTCTCCTATCATGATTTGGAAACGATTAGCAACGAAAGAAGGTAGTGTCTCGCTGTTTAAGGAAGTTGGTATTCAAGACGTGAAAGCAGGCACGATTAAAGACGGTTTTTATCTCAAGGATGCTTCTGTTTGGTGGTATATCGTTTTAAACGCAGGATTTAAAAATATACTCAATCAACTCAAGCCAGAAGTCTTTAAAAAAATTAAAGAAGAACATTTGGCAGAAATCAATGAACTTGCGACTAAGGAGGGGGTCTGGTTAAAAATGGATATTTTGTATTTAATTGGAAAAATTTAATTTAGGAAGAACCTACATGTTTCAAGTTATTTTAATTATTCAATCTTCATTAGATGTATTTTGTGTTTTAATTTTAACCACCTTTTTTGCCTTCAAATCCTTAATCGAAATATTAATAGAATTATAAATCTTGAACTCTTTTTTAACCCCAAGTCATAGATATCACACCTTTAACTCTTTTTCAGTTCTAAAGATTTTATTTGTGAATGTTTTAAAGCCACATTCTCACAATTTTCGAGTTTGATGCGTTTAGTATGGATGTCTTCAACTAAGAGATGTTCCTTAGAATCTGAAATTAGAATCACTAAATTGCTGAAAACTAGAATATAATTGTCTAACATTACATGAGGTTCTTCGTTCGTTCCCTTCCCTGTTAGTTCAAAACTGAAAGAAGAAGAATCCTCGGTTCTCGTTTTAGCTTTATTATCTATTGAAATCGTTATTTTCATGGATATCAATCCTAAAAATCAACTCACATATTTAAATCAGCGTGGTTGAAAAGTGAATAGAACCTCTAATTGAAAAAAATATGATTAGGAAAAGTTTTAAAGGTTATAACCTCCCCATAAGGTCCAACCCGTAACCTTACAATTTACTCGCGATGTGTTTTGAGTTTCAACTTCTTTAATGCTTCCTGCTTCTACACATTCAAAAGAAAGATCGTTAGAATTTAAGATCTTGAGTTCTTTTTCAATCACACTATCTTGAATTTTACATCTAGAACAGTTATCTAATACTAATGTTCTGGATCTCAAGTTTTTTAATTCCATGAGAGAAGTGTTTTCTATTTTAGATTCGCTTATTTTTGTTTTTCCTGCCTCCACATTTTCTAGCGAAAGGTCGTTAGAATTCAAGATCTTGAGTTCTTTTTCAATCGCTATATCTTGGATTTTACATTTTGTGCAGTTATCGAGGTTTAGTGAATTTGTTTTTATGTGTCTTAAAATTAGATTTTCACAACTCTCGAGTTTAAAACCAGTAACTTGGACGTTATCAACCACGAGATGCTCCTTAGAGTCTGAAATGTGAATCTCCATGACCGTTAAGCTCCGAATTGGGATCTCTGGGAACAAAATAAAAGGATCCTGTTCCGTTCCCTTTCCCGTTAATTGAAAATTTAAAGAATGAAAAAGAGGAATATTTATCCTATGATATATATTTCGTTTTCCCATTATGTTAATCGTTATTTTCATAATTAGTCTTATAAGTTCACATATTCTTAAATTAATATAGTTGAAAAGTGAAAAAAATCATTTTAATATTAATTGAGAACCTAAATATTTTTTAATGGAGAAAGCAACCTTTTATGTATGAAGTTCTTGTCTGATGATAAAATACCTGCCGAAGAAGTAGGCGTTTTAGACAACAATTCCGAATGGTTGGGAATTCCAAAAAGTCACCTCATGGAATGCGCGGGATTTTCGTTTACGAGCGAAATTATCAATCGCTATAAATTGGAAAGTAACAATAAAGTTGCCATTTTTTGCGGAACCGGAAACAATGGAGGAGATGGGTTCGTCGTTGCCCGCCACTTGGCCGCTTTTGGAATAAAGTCTTACTTGATTTTAGTAGGATCTCAAGAACAAATTCGAACCCCCGAGGCTCGACTTAATTGGGACATCGTTTCAAAAAGCTTGATTTATTCAGTTGCTATAAAAGTAACCAAAGACTCTAGCGAATTGAGCGAAGTAATTAATACGATAAAAAAAGAATCGTCTTTTAAATTAGTGATAGATGGGTTATTAGGAACTGGAATCCGAGGACAGATTAGAGAACCCATATCCTCTGCCATCGATGCGATCAACGATTTGAAGAACACCAACCAAAAACGATTAAATGTGGTTTCCATTGATGTTCCTTCGGGAGTCGACCCTAACACGGGAAAGGTTCCAGATAAAGCCGTAAAAGCCGATTTGTTGATCACATTCCATAGAAACAAGATAGGCCTAAAAGAAGGCTCAGATAACGCTCTTAATATAATCATAAATTCGATCGGCATCCCTCAAGAAGCTAATCTATTCGTGGGAAAAGGAGACGTGCTACCCACGCTCAAGATGAGAGCATTAAATGTCCATAAAGGACAGTTTGGGAAAGTATTAGTCGTTGGGGGATCAAGAGACTATTCGGGGGCTCCTGCGTATTCCACGCTAGCTTGTACCCATTTTGGTGTTGATTTAGTGAAGACTTATGTTCCAGAATCAATTGGAAATGTCTTGAAAAATTATTCTCCAAGCATTATAGTTCGAAATAGTCCTGGAGATTACTTTACCTTGAAGGCGTTAGAAGGAGGCATAAAGTTGGCAGAATGGGCGGACGCGATATTAATCGGACCAGGAATGGGCGTTGAAAAAGATACTCAAGAGTTCTTGGTAGAATTCTTGAAAAATCTTGAAAAGCAGGATAAACCCATCGTTTTAGATGCAGACGCTCTAAAATTAATAAGAAATAATCTCGAATTGATAAAAAACAAGAATATAATTCTCACTCCACACGCGGGAGAATTGAAGATTTTAACGGGTATGGAGCTCCCTTCTTTCGATGCGATCGACGAAAGATATAGTAAGGTAATGCAACTTGCGAAAAAATTAAGTATCACGTTGTTGATTAAAGGTCCTTTTGATTATATAAGCGATGGTACCAGAGTTAAGATTAATCGAACAGGTTGCCCAGAAATGTCAATCGGAGGAACCGGAGACGTTCTTGCGGGATTATGTGCTGCCTTATGTGCTTTAAGAAACGATACATTTTCATCGGCATGTTCGGCAGCGTTTTTAAACGGTTATATAGGTGAATTCTGTAAGAAAACTATCGGTCCTCGATTTACAACTTCAGACATGATCTTGAAAATAAATAAAGCGATAATGATTTTTCAAAATTAATCAAATCGATTATCTTGGGGAATTTCAAGTAGATCAGCAAGTTTCTCTTTCTTCTCAGCCATTAATGGGCCTGCTGCGGCCGTTGCGGGTCCAATGGAACCCATGCCTAATTTTTGATGGATTTCCCAGTAGTAGTTTTTGTATATTTCGATTTTTTTCTCGTGATATTGTTCGCTATCCATCCTTGCCCGTTCGATGATATTTTCAGCAATAATTTCCAGCTCGGCTAATCTTTCTCGTATGGATTCTCCCGTAATATCCCTTCCAGTCACTGGGTCGATAATTCTTTGAATCATATCTTCTTGAGGTATTTTTTCTTCATTATCGTTCAATTTTAAATCCATCTCAATCTCGTAATATTGCACAATGGAGAAAAGTATGATATTAATATTTTATACAAATTAATTAAATAAAAATTTGAATACATTTAGGTTAATCGAAGTGATGGCCATTCAATCCGCTGTTGCCGACATTTAGGGCACTTTGAGGGAATTTTAATTTCGTTCTTTTTATATACGAAAATGTATCCGCAAGCAATGCAACGTGCTGGCTCAAGTTTCAGAAGCTTATTGTTATTGCGTAATGATATCGAAACGCTTTTTATATCGGCAATCAATTGCTTCTTACTCGAATATTCCATTTGCCTCATGTAAAACTTTAAATCGCGAATTGAGCCTTGTTCAACTAATCTTTGCGCTAGTATTTGGCGTTTTGTTTTCCATTCGTTAGAATGATTTATTTGATCGCTATTTTCAGTCATTTTAATCAACCCATTTATATACATGTGAGATAGACTGAGATCCCGCTTGTTGAATCCTTCCTTCAGTGTTTTGTTCCACCAGATGCCACCCATGTAATTTAATTGTTTTATGTTCTATATGGCAGATCTTTCCCCTTACAAATTGCTTTCGAGGAGTATTAATCAATTCGTCTGCAATATGAGAATTTCCAATCGAATCTTTCCCAATTCTCTGCTTTTTAAAAATTACATCCACATCTCCATTCATCTCTTTTTCGATTTCTTCCAACTCTTTAGTCGAGGCGGGAAGAAAAAACCATTCTCCTTGTCTTTTAATTCGATTTGTGTTTTTTTCCCGTTTTGCAACGCTTTTGGGCTTGAGAATTCGATGAGCGTCATTAACCTTGTTAATCGGTCCTAAATCGCTTGGAAGTTCTGCGATAAAAAGATGGGACTCGTCCATTCCCATTAAATATTTTCTTAACACATCAGGGGTGGTTTGGGTTACTTCGTCGTATTTTCTTTCTGTTGGGTTCCAAACGGTTACTTTATAGTCGCGAGAGGGTTCCTTAACCATGAGTATCACTTGTTGGTGTTTAAAGTTTGCGTCAATCACTCGAATATCGTTTTCTTCGTGGCCTCGATAGATTCGAAAGTATTCCGATTTTTTCTTTTTACCTCTTGTATCGATGGACATTTGAAAAACATCTCGGTTATTAACTCCAAATCTATGAGTTGTTAAGGGATCTCTTTCGATTTTTAAGGGAACCATTGCTTTTTGAAACCACAGTTTTATATCTTGCATGTTATTTATTTATTCGTTAATATTTTCCTAAATCACATAATGCTTCGATTATATTTAAGTTATCTGGTTTTTGTGCTACGCAAAAAGGTTTTACGCTAGCCTAAAATCAACTGAGCTTTACAAGATAAGATATTGTCAATTAAATTACTAAACCAATCTCAATATTATCTTAATTAAAGGATCAATCCATAATAAAGAATAATTTACGAGAAGTATGATGATTTATCGTAAAATAACTGACTCTATCTAAATATCGATTCAATTCGATTCCGATGAATGTTTTCCGACCTCATGGCTTGGAAAAGCCACGCCGTTCACTATTCCATTCCCATACGGAAAAAAATTTTTATTCTAAAAAGAAGAGAAGAACAATGAATTGACTTTTCACTACAAAAAAGACTTAATTGTCTTGCTTTTCCAATCCATTCAAAATTTTCTTTCATTTTTAATCATACTAAAAAGTGTTGTTATAACACAAAATTACTCCTTATTATTTAAATTGTCTTCTTTCCAGACTCGAAATTCCCATTTTTGTGGGTACTCGGGTAATTTATTAGTATTTATTTTGATAAGTATGATATTTTAAGAACATAAAGGTAAAAACAATATAAATATAAAAAAAAAATATTATTGGAGCGAGATAGTAAGGGATGTGTGATAAGCCAAGCTACTACCTAATATTGTCCTGTCAGAATTATCGCTACTATCAAAAAAAGCCACGAGTCGAACAAGGATTCCTGCGTCCAGCCAAACGACATCTGAAACTGTAACACTTATCCATTCATCGTCGATCGAAGCGTGAGCGTATTCTACTTTAGCAATACTGTTATTTACAGATAAAATTGCCGAGAAAGTATCTTGATCCTGAATTCCCCCACCAAAAGCTATTGAACCTATTATTAAATAATAACCCGATATGGGCGCTCTATAAGAGTCTTCCGTAAGATCAAAATTATTTCCAGGATCGTAAGATTCGCTTGAAAAATCAACTCGATGCATTGAGACTTCGTCCAAATTAGAAATATCTGCTAATACATAAGCCCTAGCGTTAGTAGCTGGAGGTGATTCGCTAACTTTTGGCATTAAGGTAGTATAAAATACTAAACCAGCACTAACAATTGCTAATATTAATGCTATAACGGCAATGACGGTCCCTTTATTATTACCCATTCTAACTTATCCTCTGATTATTTTTACTTTAAATTGCATTCAAGAATACTTACTAAATATTTGAAAGTATTACAAATAAATTTTTTCAACCCTCTTGATACTTGTGAGATTTCCTCAAGTAATATAATTGTTAATTAGTTAATTCCTGAATTAATGACGATATTTCATAAAATTGTGATTTAATAACTAAATCTAAATCAAGAGAAATGGCCCTTATCTTTTATTAAATTGACTAATAGCATTATAAAGCGCTAGATCTATAATATCTTAATAGTACGGGGATTATTATAAGACTTTCAAGCGAGTTAACGTTTCTTATGATATTAATCTAGTTGCTAAAGCCTTTTACGAAATAAAATATAGATTCAATAAAATTCTACTTAGATACCAGCCTTCCCTCAATTAAATTCTATATGCAGACGATTGAATTCTTGAATAATCTATACTTCAAGGTAATTTATATCAAAATGCTTTTTCGTGTTAATCTAACTCTAAAAGAGTGTAAAAAATAAATTTATTAAACTCTAGCGTTATTATTTATGTAAATATATCATAAAATTATCACTTTTCATGTGTAAAAAACATTCGAGGAAATTCTTAGATGACACAAGTATTCAAGGTTAATCCCGACGGTACGACCACGGAACTTACTGCCGATAGACCGATAAAAGACATCATGAGCACTGAAGAAGTATATGTAATAGTTGCGGATGATATACGAAAGATATTCTTGTGGTTAGGAGAAAAAAGTAGCGTTAGGTTGAAGTTCGTCGGAGCCAAGCGTAGTCAAGACATTCGAGGTCAAGTCGGACTTCATTACGGTTCCCAGTCCATAGACGAAGGAAACGAGCCACCAGAACTTATAAAACTCATGGGAGGAAAAACTGAAGCAGGAATTGCCCAAGAAATAAAATCAGATGAGGGAGGAGCTCCCGCTGTTAATCCCTTGAGACAAAAAGCTATTTTTGATCCTCCCCGTCCTGCTGAAGGGATGAATATAGCGGGAAGTAGGGATAGAGCTGCAACGAATACCGGACCGCTCTACACGGAATCGGGGGGCATCTACCAATTCGTTCAGGAAGATCAGCAAGTCAATTTCGATCAGATAATGCAAAAATTAGAAGAGATCAAAACTCCCTTAGGATACGAAAGGGAATTGATTATTGTGGGAAATCACGCATATTCTATTGTTGAAAAAGTTCAGACCTTTTTAGGCAAGAAACAAGTTGAAAAGGTAATGGAAAAGGTTGGGACGATTCCCGAAGGCGTATTCTTTGCTGAAGATTACTCGCCGCGAGTGCTTTCTGAAAACGGAAAGATATTAGCCATTGAATTTTTGAAACGCCAGGCGACTACAAGCCAATCCAAGAGCAAGTCGGAAATTCTAAAAGATCAAATTAAAAGCCAATTAGGTTAAAAAAATTTTTTATCATAGTTCTCTT
>JAFGGO010000089.1 GCA_016930515.1 Promethearchaeota archaeon
GATATTGATTTGAAAATTATAAAAATGAAATATTGAAAGATATATTAATATTCAAATTAAAAAATTAAGAGATTAAGAATTGTTTGAAAATCGGAATTAATCCAAAATTTTCAAATACCATAAAATGCCCGGTATTTTCAATAATTCTCCAATCGCAATCTGGCATTTTTTCAACGAATTCCCTGTTATCATCAATATTAATTATTTTATCCTTATCTCCGTTAACTAAAAGAGTTTTTGTCTTTATATTTTCTGGTTTTATTACTTTTGCAACGTCTTCCACTTTATTTACAAATTCGATATGATCCCGAAATGTCAATAAATGTTTTTCATCAATATTTTTGAATTGAGAACGTATTGCCATTTTAAATTGTTCAGGAAGATTTTCTCCAAAACCATTAATGAGAGTATCAGCAATTTTGGTTTTTTCTCCCTTTTCAATGAGCTCTGTTACTTCCTTCATTAGATGTCTCATGTGATCGTTTGGTTTCGTGCCAAAACTCGCTAATATCATTTTTTTAACCATATCTGGAAACTTTTCCGCAAATCCCATGACAATTATTGCTCCCCATGAAGCACTCACAAGGTGTAAGTTATGATGCGCTCCAGTCGCTAATATTAGATCGTGAAGTATTTCAATTTGTTCCTCAAAACTAACAACTGTAGGACCAGATAAAATTCTCGCCCTTCCTTGTCCAGGAAAATCAAAAATGATTACTCTAAAATCTTCCTTAAAAGCAGGAACGATTGGGCGCCACATTCCCATGGATTGTTGAGCTCCGTTTATAAAGATTATCGTCTTTTCTTTCTTCCCGTATACTCTGTAAGGGATGGTAAAACGTCTTGTTTCTAAAACGCCTTTAAATTCGTCAATTTCACTAATGATCATTTCTACATCCATTTTTGTCATTTCCTTTATCCCATTAATTCCATTTAGAAGGAACTAATTTAAATGATTTTGAAAATATTGTAAAAATTAAATATCTTTCCCTAATTAAGCGTATATAGATTTTTGTTATATTTATTAACAAAAATTTAAATATATAGCAAAAAGATGATTATTTTATGGAGTCTTTAGATATAGCTAATGGCGTTTTAGGGCTTGTTTTTATTATAATCACGACTATATCAGGATTAACAATTGCATTAAAGTACATAGAAAAAAAAAATATAGATTATCTTTTTGTAGGAATCGCTTGGATCTTATTTTGTTCTGCTTGGTACGGTACTAGCGTCAGTTTCATTGTTTCATTTTTCAATAATGGTGAAGGATTACCTATTCAAGCTATATTATTGATCAATTTCTTGCCCTTTCCTATTGGGCTAGCCCTTTGGATTATCACATTTACAAAATTTACTTTTGTTAATAAAAATTGGAAGAAACTCTTTTTAGTATATAATTTTGTGAGTTTAACCATGTTTTATATCGTATTTATCACTTTTTTATTTATTGATGTGAATCAAATTGCAACAAAAAATTCTGCTGTCGATTTAAAAAACGAAAATTTTGGATTGGCAATTTTCTTGTTACTATTAATTATAATGTTACTTATTACCGGCTTAATTTTTGCATATAAAACATATCATCTTGATAATCCTGAAACAAAACTTAAAGCTATTTTCTTATTTTTGGCATTCCCCTCATTAACAATTGGTTCAATTTTAGATGCAATGATTAATACAACTGCCTTAACACTCGTTCTCTTTAGGATTTTATTGATGACAAGTGCGATCGAATTTTATCTTGGATTTATTACTCCAAAATGGATCAAAAAGCGATTAAATCTAAATCAATTGATATAATTAATAATTCGTGAATAAATCGAAAAATCAGACTCAAGTTAAATAACTAGACTAGGTGATGGAAGCTTTCTCCCTTGATGATGGTGTCTAGAAGAATTTTAAAATTCTGTTCGTTTCCAAAAATCAGAAAAATTTTCTTATCTATCGGGACGATTGCTTGCTTTCCGACCATTCTCCATTTCTTTTTAAATTTCAGTTTGATGTATACTTCTGCTCCACGATAATTTTCAATTTTTTTTTCTTCTAATCTCACATCTTCAAAACTTGGGATTTTATCTTTTCTAATTTCGTGTTCAGTCTTTTTTTTAAAGATGTTAAATGTTTCGTTAAGAATTTGTTCGTCGTTTTCTATCGTTCTGTCAAAAAAGAAAACGATTAATCCGCAATCTTTAGGTATGCCATTAGAACCTTTAAGTTCGTAATCAAGCGTAAGACGTCCTAGATATTCACTGCGCTCAACGACTTCGGACTTAATTTTCCAACCCATTTTTACAAGTTGTTCCAAGTATTTACGGGCACCAATGTGGATCGAATCAATTGTGAGCTTCTTAGCACCTTGATATCTAATGTCGAGCTTATCTCCGATTAATACTGAACTATCTTTCATATTTTTTAGATTCTTCTCAAAATTCTCAATAATATCGTTGAGCATCTGATATGGAGGATTTGCTACATATTTAAACCTTCTTGGGGCTTCCGATATCAAGGTGGAAACCACCCATCCCTTCTCTGTTAAACGTTCCATTATTGCGTATATCGTGGTCCTTCCAATATTTAATTCGTCTTTGATACGCCCAACTATTTCTCCTCTCGTGCCGCGTTTAAGAAGGGAAAGGTATACATTTGCCTCTTCTTTTGACAAGCCAAATTTGACCAATCCACGAATATATTCCGTGGTTCCTTCTTCGTCAGCATCTTCTAGATACAACATCATTAATATATAATATTCAATAAATCCTAATATACAAATCCTCTTGTCATCTTATCTTGACAACTTCAATAGGCTTATATTTTAACTCCCGCTATCCATCCTTAGATTGCTAATGTGAACATAATTATAATATCATGCTATCAAAAAAGAAATTCCAACAGCAATCTAGAGACAATGATAATTAAAAGTGATAAAAAAAATGTTAAATGGGCGGGATAAAAAATGAATAAAAATAAACCAAAAAAACTACCTCCAAGAATACCTGAAGGAGAATCGATACAAGATGGGCCTGAGATGGGTCTCGACGAACTAAACAAGCAATTCAAAAAGCGGATGAAAGAATATGAGCGTTTTGTTAAATTCGTTGTAAAAGATTTGAATCTTAAAGATAATTCTAACGTTCTGGAAATAGGGCCTGGACCATCTTGGATCAGTATTTTACTGGTAAAATCAAATCCCTCTTTTAAATTAGTCGGATTGGAGATCTCAAATGATATGATTAAATTGGCAAAAAAAAACATAAGTGACGAAAATGTCGAAAATAACATTTCTTTTATTTTAGGAAACGCTAAAGACATGTCTATTTTTGAAGATAAATCGTTTGATGCAATTATTAGTCACGATAGCCTCCATCATTGGGAAGAACCAATACAGGTATTTAACGAAATTGCTCGAGTACTAAAAGACGATGGGATTTTATGTATTAGAGATGGTCGAAGAGATATTGGTTTGGGAGCAAAAATAATATTTCAACTTGCCAGGTTTTTTATTTCTAAGAAAATGAGTTATTTCTGGAAAACATCCATAATGGCTAGCTATACTCCAGTTGAATTGCAAGAAATGATAAATTTAACAAGATTAAAAAATAAAATAGAAATAAAAACGGACATTTTTGATATAATCATCTGCAGTCCTTCCTAAAAAAGTCTGATATAAATGAAAAACAAGCAATGCAAGTGGTATTTTGCATGTCCAATCAAGTCGTTTGTTGAGAAAGGAAAATTAGATCCGATTTGGGTTGAAAAATATTGCTTGGTGGGCAATAAAGATTGTGAAAGATATAAAATGGAAGAAAGAGGGGAATATCACCCCGATAACATGCTACCTGATGGTGAAATCAAGGACGATCTCTGACATTCTCTTTCATAAATGAATATTTTTTTTATAAAACATTCGAGTTAGAATTAAATAAATCCGCATCTAACTATAAGTATTAAAAATTTAAAAGTGAATATTGATGGATCTGAATAGAGAAAATAAGTATTACATCTTTATCAAAGCGCTGGTATATCTGGTCATTTTTTCGTTTCTACATTTTGCCTACGATATCAGCCAAGAAAACATCGTGGTTGGAATTTTTAGCGGAACCGACGAGAGTGTTTTTCAACACATGAAAATCGGCTTCTACTCATATTTAATCTTGACCGTTATAGAATATCTGATATTCATGAAGCAGATTAATAAAGGCGGAATGGATAAATTCTTATATTCTCGCTTGCTCTCGGCTATATTACTCTCGTGGTTTATGATAGTGTTATATTTAATAGCAGCGCTATTCTTTCAAGAACAACCACCTTTAGAATTCGAGATCTTTTACTCGATAATCATGGGATACATCAGCATACTTCCCGTTTTAATGCTGGAAATATGGTACGAAAAGTTTGAATTTCCGAAGCAGATAAAATATCTCATAATATTTTTTGTTATCTTGCTCGTTTTAGAATTTACCCTATTCACATTTAATAAGCCTTGGCACGATATATTTCTCGAACCTTAAATATATCGCTTGCTTTATTTTTTTTAAGAAAAGTATAAACTAAAAATTAGTTTATTAAAATAAATCATTTTATTGAATTTGAACAAATCCGTCCTTGTCAATTGAGCATATTTGAATGTGATATCCGGATGCCGCGTCTCGCTCTTTAGAACTCGTAATTGCGGTCTTAATGAGCTCTACACCCTCGTCTTTTGACATGTTAGGCTTCCAATCGGCCTCGAGAACGCCTAAGGAAAACGGAGAACCCGAACCAAAAGAGATGAATTTTTCTTCTTCGAATAAAGCTCCTAAAAGATCAACACCGCATAATTTGCCCTTCTTTTCATGTAATGAATATCCTCCGACGATCATCATGGCCATGAAGTACGAACGTCCTTGAAATAAAATGTTTCTCGTGATATTTGCGATGTATTTCGGGTCGGGAACAGTACCCTCTTCGACTTGTTTTAGTCTCGATAAGGCTTGGATTTGGTTGATAACATACTGACAGTCCGCAACGCCTCCAGAAATCGTTGCTGCCGTGTAATCGTTAATTTGAAATAATTTTTGCGCAGTTTTCGTTGCCACGGTGTAGCCCGCCGTTGCCTGAGATTCAGTTCCGATTACAACGCCATCTTTGACCATTACGCCTACCGTAGTCGTGCTCGTCTTGATTATATTATCCAAGGCGGCCTCGTCGAAATTTACAATGTCTCTATTTTGCATCATTTTTATTCAAATAATTATAATGAGTTATCCTTAATAAAAATTCAAATTATATTTATTTTTCTTAAATACCTTCCAATGTAAAAATTTTAAAGATATCCTTCACTACTAAAAACTATAATTTTATGTTAAAATGGTATAATTACTATGGCTCGAAGTCAAGCACGTTCAAAAAGAAAATACACGGGAAAAAAATATAAGAGCTTCAGAAAAAAGAGAAAAATGGAATTAGCTCGTCCACCAATTCAAACTTCTATAGCAAGCGATAAAAAGAAAAAACAACGGACTCTTGGAGGAAATACCAAGTTGAAGCTCTTTTCCACGGAATTCGTTAATGTTACTGATCCTAATACGAATAAAACGGCAAAAGCCAAAATACTCAAGTTTGAAAGCAACGAAGCTTCCAAGGACTTGAATCGAAGACACATTCTTACAAAGGGTGCTATCGTGGAAACGGAATTAGGAAAAGCCCGAATCACCAGTCGTCCTGGGCAGCATGGCGTCTTAAATGGCATTCTCATGTGATTTATTTTTCTCTTTCTTTATAACATTCATTCTTTTATAAAATGGGTATAGATTTAGATTTGATTATAATTTTGGAATAACTTTTTCAATAATATTTTATAATATTCATTTGAAATTCCTTTAAATCAGTGTTTCCAAAATATTAATGAAGATATAGTCAATTTAAATATTCTTGGTATTAATGATGTTATCTAAAAAAATATTAAAAAAAAATCCATTTACGGGCAAGAATGTGATTGTTTGTGGTGGTTCAAGAGGGATTGGGAAGGATACATCGAAACTTCTGGTTAGTTTGGGCGCAAATACTTGCGTGGTGGCTATTCATGATCTCCAAGAAGTCAAGCAAGAATTGGAATCCCGAAAGATCAACGATAATCAACGTGTCACGACTATATATTGCGATTGTACCGATTATGACAAGTTAAAGGAACTCCTTCAAGTACATATTGAGAAAGCTGGTCATCCAGATTATTTGATCAATGTTGTTGGCTATGCCCGTCCTAATTACATCGAAAACCTTACCTTAAAAGATTTTCAAGACACCTTGAATCAAAACTATTTTGGTCAATTGATACCAACCTTGATCGTTCTGCCATATTTCATAAAGGCTAGAAGGGGGCATTTAGCTTGCGTTTCTTCCTTATTAGGATTTATTGGAGCGATGGGATATACAACCTATTCGCCCACTAAATTTGCTTTAGTCGGACTATTGGAAGCATTACGCAACGAATTAAGCCCTCTTGGAATCCATTGTTCTGTTCTCTATCCTCCCGACACAAGAACTCCAGGTTTTGAACAGGAAAACGAATTTAAGCCTAAAGAATGCAAGATCATTTCCAAGAGAGGTAAAATATTAGAACCAAGTTATGTCGCTGAAGTGTTTATTCGAGGAATAATCAATAATAAATTTTCCATTTTTCCAGGAAAATCGAAATTATTCTGGCGAGTGAAAAGAATGTTTCCGAGCTTGATATACAAAATCATAGATTCGGACTTAAAAAAAGCCCGAAAACAATTGGGAAAGTATTAATATTGTAACTTCCCTGTTAAAAAAACAAAAGAATTAAATCAATCTTCCTAAATTTTTGTTGTATTTGCAAAGAAATAGGATATAAATGTGTCGGAGAATTGCCCGCTTTGCTCTTTTCGTGCTTCATTTTTATCCCTTATGGATGAGTGTTTATAACCACTATCTAATCCTCTGAGAAAGAGCCTACCATCTTCGGTGATCATATAATTGCCCACGCTTGGTTTTCTAATAAGAGCTTTATCAATCAATTTCGTCAAGTGATTTGCCAGAGCTGTTTTCTGTAATGCTGTTACTTTCATTAAATCGTTAAATGATTTTTCTCCAGTTAATAAGGACAATAATATTAGTAGCCTGCTCTCGTTCCCTATTGCCTTGACAAAACCCAAAACGATAGTAAATGCTTCTTCGATAGATTCTTCCAATTCGATGTTTGATTTTTGTGATATCATTTTAAAATAATTAATCAATCTATATTTTTTATGGGAATATACCATTCTATTTCTGAATCTGGATCATCGAGCCCTTTGTACCTCTGGCTATCGTAGCCCTCTAAGATGAAAGGAAACGATTGTTCCTAGTTATTTTCGGGAATCCATTTTTTGTACATATATGAACCTATCTCTAATTTTTGATTCATTTTTGTCCTGAATACGACATAGTTGGATTTAGGAAGGATCTTAATAAACATTTCCAAAGGAATTTCTTCAATTCTTCTTGTTTATATGTAATGGAGAAAGAAAGTTATATCAGCATTCCCTCAAGAAAGATATTCAATCTGCTTTAAAGCAATAAGAATCTATTTGATATATTGTTCTATTTTTTATTAATTAATAAGGATCTAAAAATAAAATATCAATCTAAAATATTTTTATAATTGGAGATCTACGACAAATATTTCAAATAAGCTTATTACGAATTTTTCATTTAAACTTAACAATGCAGGCATTAGACGCGAGATCCGCAGTTGCAAGTGAGATTATGACTCCCTATGTCATCATGCTTGATATTGATGCTACATTCGAGGATGCAATAAATATCTTACATGATAAAAAAATATCTGCCGTGTTCCTTCATGATAAAGGTAACGATCATTATTATGTTCTATCACATAGTGATGTAATTAGCTACCTTAAAGTGAAAGGAATGTTTAAATCGAACCTAGCAGATAAACCGGTCATCGAGCTAATGAAAGGGCCCATTAAAATGCTTGACGAAGATACTCCAATTGATACTGTAATTCGTTTTTTAACGAAAAACAACTACAAGCGCACTTTGATTTCCAAGAATGGCAAACCCGTTGGCGTTATATCAACAAAAGATGTTCTCATATGGAACAACACTTATTTCAAGCAGGCGAAACCTCAAATTTTCTTGTTTATATGCAATCTCTCGAGTAATGTAATCGCGAGATATTTTTTTGAGCATAACATTGAAGATGAGGTCAAACACGACCTTATAGATCTGTTAGCGGGTGCTTTAAGTTCAATTTCGTTAATTACCGATGAGGTTATTAAGAAATCGGGGAAAATTAGTCAACTCATGGGAGAACGGCGTTCAGTTTTATTTGAACCTTATAAAAATATAACGGGCATATTGATCTGTGATTATAATTCTATTGAATTACGGCGCAAGCTCCAAATTGCCACATTAAAATTTTATAAATTTCACGAAAATTACCTTAAAGTAGCTCAGGAATACAATAAAGGTATATCCTTGACCTTGGACATAAAACCAGTTATTTCTATCTTTAGTTGAGCTTAATTTATAATTTAAATGAGTTTAATGCTTATTTATAGAATTCATGTGTTTGCTATTTAAAGTTATTTTATAAAAATCCTTCCGTCATTTCTATTAAATACTCGTGATTCTCTGCCCATAAAGAAAATATTATATCTTTTCGTGGTATCATGACAATTTCAGTAATACGTGTCCAAGAATTTGATTCTTCAAACATAAATTCAGGTATAAACCCTTTATATTTTGATCCTTTTATATCAATGTTAACTTCATGTAACTTAATATCAATTACTCCAATATCCTTGCGAAATATTTCTTCTCGCCCTTTTCTTTTTAAAAGTCCATACATATAATTCAAAGCGTTTTCGTCGTTCTCTACCTCGTAATCGTATTTAAACACCATGAATCCAGCGTTTTTCACAAATTTAGCTTTTGGATTCAATAAATTGAGATCGTACACTTCGAAACCACGAGTAATCACGCTTTTTTCAACATGGTAATCTATTATTTTCCACCCTTTATCGATTAATGGTTTTAAAAAAGCTTTAAGCGAATCATCCAAGGTTTCTAATAAAACTTCGTTATTTCCTAAAAATATGATTTCTAATTGTTCAATTTTTGAATCTCTTATTTTTATCAAGTGGGATAATTCTTTTTGTTTTTCTGCTATGATCCTTTTTGCTAGTTCCCTAGGATTAATCGCCACAAAAATTTTAGTTTGATTTGAAACAATTGAATTTAACCTCTCAAAAACATATCCTAAATCTATAAGCCTATTTAGTATGGAATATATTGTTGTTCGTTCGAGTCCTGTTTGATTTTTAAGATTTTTTACGTTACTTCCTTTTTTGCCGTATTCAATGAGAGAATAATAAACCAGGGCCTCTTTTTTGTTGAATCCAAATTTTTGGATATCTTTAACGAATTTAGTTTCTTTCATTATCGATATTGGTAGATATTCATTATTTAAAAGAATGTCGATATGTCGCGACACAACAACCTTTATCTTGTAGCGACATTTTGTCACTATTATAACAAATTATAATTAAATGAACTTAAAATGAATGAAAAAAAAGAAAAACCAAAATATGGATGGTACGTAAAGAAACTAATCATAACTTGCATTATCCTCGGTTTATTTGGAATCTCTTTATTTGTATTAAGCTTTTTATTTGGTAATTGGGTGAGATTTTTTTTTATAATTGTTGGAATTGTTGTTGTTTTGTTTTTTTTATGGCCTGGTTTCGGAATGGCATTGATGAATATAATAATCACCAAAAATCTTAAAAAACAGAAGGAAATTGAGATGCCCATGGTTCAAGAATCTCCAAAAATTCTCGATATAGGTTGTGGAACTGGGCGTACAGCTATAAAAATAGCTAAAGATTTAAAAAACGGTGGATATCTATATGGAATTGATGTTTATAATAAGGTAGCAATTGGAGGAAATTCGTTAGAGACTGTTAAACAAAACGCGCGCATAGAGGGAGTTCAAGATAAGACTTCCTTCGGATATGGTTCAGCTCTCGATATACCTTTCGAGGACGAAACATTCAATGTGGTTAATTTATCCTCTGTCCTCCACGAACTTCACATAAAAAATGAAATTTCTAAAGCATTGGAGGAGGCTTATAGGGTTTTAAAACCGGGAGGTTGGTTGATCGTTGGGGAGTGGAATAAATTTTCCTGGCAACTCATCTGTTATTGTGGGGTTTTCTGTTTTGTATTTAAGGACCACAATTTTTGGCGAGAAATCATTGAACAACAGGGATTTGGAATCAAGGCACAGTTAAACAATGGAGGTTTCTATTTGTTTTCAGCTCAAAAGCCCAAAAATTAAAAATATTTTTTCTATTAATTACATTTGAACATTTTCTAAATCAATAATAAATGGTTCATTCTTGGATTTTAATATTTTTCACATTAGCGCTTTTGCCATATATTACTTCTGTATTATTGCTTTGGCAATGTCCGCACCTGAACAATTGAAGTCCAGTAAGCTGTGCCTCTTCCGTCAATGTCACATTCGATTCCTTGTTACAATCCCTGCATCTTATTTTTCCTGGAAGGATTTGAATGACCAATTCGGCTCCTTCAGCGATTGAACCTGCGGTCGCCATTTCAAAGGACTTTTTCAAGAGTTCGGGTACGATTAGCGTCAACTCTCCGATCTCCAGAAGAACTTGGGTTATCCTTTTTGCGTTGTATTTTTTAGCCGTAGCTTCTGCTACTTTGAAAATGTCGTAAGCGAAAGCGAATTCGTGCATGATGATGTTCAATATATATTTTCTATTTTGTTCTCATTTTTGCGATTTCTTTTGCGACTTCAATTAGGACCTTCGATTTCTTTTTTCCTTTCGTGTCGATTAAAACCCTACCAGGGTCGTCCCACCATGTTTTTGGATATTGGTAGTTCTTCTCAATTTCTGCAGTATATCCAAGTCTACGGGCTGCTTTCGCGAGTAATTCTAAGTTGATTTTGTCTGATGCGAATTTTTTAGGAACGCGCCTCCCTTCGGATCGGCTCCTTTTTATTTCGAAATATTGAGGCCAGTAAATGTGGTATGGTAATCTTGAACGCATGACTCATTCGCTTGATTTTTGATAAAAAGAGCTTCTTTAAGCTTAAGACTAAATTATTAATCATATGTAATCATTTATGGAATAAAAAAATTATGACAGAATAATTTCTTGAATTGGTGTATAAAATTTGTATTTTATTCCACTTGTTTTTGCGTGCAATTTCCATTAGCTAAAATTTCTGTAAAGTAAGATCTTTTATCTTCAAGCCAACATCCATTCGTTGTCAGCAATACATTTCCCGATCTAACTTGATTGAACTCGTGAATATGTCCAAATATGACATGATTAATTTTTGTTAATCCATTGTTTTCTAAAAAAAGGAGGGCGTTATCGAAAAATCGTCTCGTTTTTTCTTGATGTCGCCCGTTTGGAATGACTTCTTCTACTTGTATTGAGTTCATGTTTGTTTTATTAATTTTCAACGAATTTATATAATTAAAAAATCCTTCCTTATCGTTTTCGTCTTTTTTTTCTTTCCAATCGTGCCAAAATTCATTTATTACTCTCTTAGCATCTTCTTTTAACCCCATGAAGGATTTCCACCATGGAGCAGATACAAAATGGTGAGTTTGCCAATCCTCAAATTGATGTCCGTGAGTGATTAAGTATGAATTGTTAATGGGGGCTTTGTTTGCAACAAGCAAAATGCTTTGGGTCTCATTAAATCCCACTAAATCAATCCAAGGCTTGTTTAGGGAATCATATAAAGCTAGGGTGAATTGATTGCTTTGATTATTTTTTATAATCGCATATTGATATATTCCATTTTTTTTGAGAAAATTGTGCTTTAAACCGCCTTGTTTCATTGAATAAAGGAAATCAAGTTTCCGTTTTCCAAAAAGAAGGTTATAATAACCAGTAGTAGGAATTTCGTGATTTCCTAAAATAAAGATTAAGCGAATGCCTTGGTCTTGGATTGTCTGTAGCAAATTATAACAATTGCTATATATTGAATCGTTGCAAAGATGTTTATATGTACTCATCATCAAGTCGAAAGTATCTCCCAGAAATAACATGCATTCCAACTGAGCTACGCTACCATTCTTGATTTCTCGAAGTATTTGAGCGAGAAATCGTTCGAATTTACCAATATTACAATATAGGTCTCCTAAATGAACATCAGAAGTAAGAATTGCTATAACATTTTTGCTCAATAATATAATTTTAACACCTTGCCTTGGATATGAAGCAAATATAAAAACAAACTTGGTTTATCAATTTATATAAATTGTGCGTAATTTAAAAAAATTTGATATGAGAAAGATTTCTGCGTTTTAATTTTCTTTCTTTAAAAGAATTTGTGCGGATTTTAAATAATATTCCATTGGTGTTATCTTGTTTTCGTTCAGTTCTTGAAATATAACTTTTAACTCCTCGATGTTTTGTAAAATTTTAACCCTAATATCTTTTGAATCAAAGAGACTATTGAGAGTATTTTTCAAATTGAGTTTTTGAGTGTCAATTTTTGCTTCCTTCGTATCAAACAGGTTAACATCTTCCTTGAGCTTTTTCACATATTTGAAGATGGTGTCGCAAAAATTATCGAATTGGTCGGGAATGAACTCGTGACCGAGTTCCCTGCTCAACCCAATCTTTCCCAAGTCTTCCCATGATACATCTTCTCCCTTGATCGGAACGATCTTAATTTCGTGCTTGTTCGCAAGCTCGAGTTCGTGAGCGCAATCTACTGAATTATTGACAGATTTGTTTGACGCAAAAAACAACAAGAGTTGGCATTGGGGGACTCTCTCGTTCATAAAATCGTCGATATTTCCCGTGAGATCTTCCTCGCAAAAAAACGCCTTGTAAACCTCGTTTTGACGCTCCAAGTATTCTGAGACCTTTTGAATGTGAAAATAATCGAAGTCTGCAACTGCGTGACTCAAGAACACATTTAAGGTGGCACGCTTCCTGCATTCGTCGAGTAATAACGGAAGATCGTTCTTACTAATGATGTATCTCGCTTCTTGGCTCCATGGATTATTTTCCAACTTGAGGTCTTTTAAATTTTTAAGAGGCCATATTGGTCCTGGGAGGTCTTCGAATTTATTGTATTGTAGGTCCAAATATTCCAAGTGGCTCAATTCGCCAATTTCCCTCGGAAGGGTTGATAATTCGTTTTTCACCAAACTTAATTTTTCAAGGGACTTGAGCTTGTCAATGCTGTTAGGCACTTCTCTTAACTGGTTCTGGCTCAATGAAAGCATTTTCAAATTTTCAAGGTTTCCAAATGAGTAGGCAAGTTCAGTTATTTTATTTCCACTAAGCATGAGTATTTCAAGGTTTACCAAATTTCCTATTGTCTCAGGGAGCTGCGATAGATTATTATCGAAGAGATATAATTCCTGAAGCAATGTGAGTTCTCCAATGGAATCTGGTACTTCCGAAATTTCATTTTTTTCTAAACTCAATTTTTTTAAAGAAGAAAGATTGCCAAAAGATTTAGGAAGAGTTCTTAATTTAGCTCCTTCGAGGTTTAGTTTTTGAAGGGATATAAGTCCTCCAAACGATTCGGGGAGTGAAGTAAGATTCTTATTTCCTACTAAATCAAGTGTTTTAAGAGCCTTTAGATCTCCTATAGATTCTGGAAGACAATCAAATGACATCGTTCTACCTAAATCGAGCGTTTCAAGTGATTTTAGATTTCCTATAGTGTCTGGTAAAGTTTTTAGGCCGGTAGAATGTAAATTCAAGCTAATCAAGGATTTTAACATGCCTATCGAATCTGGTAACGAGGTTAGGTACCGATTTGCTTTTAAATCAAGCAGCTTTAATGCCGAAAGCTCTCCAATATTTTCTGGCAAATTTGTCAAATTCGTGCTGCTTAAATCGAGTAATTCTAAATTATTTAGGTTACAGACGGAATCTGACAACTTAATTCCTGCGTTACTTGCTAAATCTAATAATTTAAGGGATGAAAGAGTTCCGATAGATTCTGGAAGGTGTTGGATCCTATTGTTGGAAGCGTGTAGCCCTTGTAATTCTTTTAAGGCGCCTATGGATTCTGGGAGGCTCGATAAACCATTTCCCTTGAGGTGTATGGTCTTTAAGGAGCATAATTCGCCCAAGGATTCAGGAAGTTCTGCTAATCCACAGGAAATTAAATTTAATTCAATAATTTTATTGTCTTTTACAACATAACAAAAACCTTTATTACTTGTATCATTTTTATTCGGTACTGCTTTCTTGAATCTTGTTTTGTTCCCAATTTCCTGGAGTATATCTCTTACATCTGAACTTAATTCAACTTTATCGCTCAATTTTAATCACTAATTCCGATTGGACGAGCTTTCAAGCAATCTCAATTAATTGCATGCTTCTCGTCGTAGGTTTTTAATTATCATTTTTTATTAACAATACGTAATACAAAGGGTCTTAAAAAATTTTGTAATACCGATAAGAACAAATTTTAATTACGGGTAATCATTAATCAAAATCACCACACTTCATTTTAGGGGAGGTGGTCTAGCTTGGTATGATACTCGGCTGGGGGCCGAGAAGTTCGAGCTAATCGCTTGATTTCGGTAGTGGCCGGGGGTTCGAATCCCTCCCTCCCCATGTCTAAAATTTACTCCTTTTTCCGTTTTTTGCATTATTTAGATTGAATAATAACAAAACTTAGAGAATAATCATTGATATAGAAGATTTATTTGCCATTGATTAATATTAACAATGATTTTAGTGATGATTAAATTTTTAATAAAGGGAATTAATTTTATAAAATATGAAAATTTTACATGATGACAAATTTATCAGAAATGTGGAAAGCTTAATTGATCCAAAGGAAGTTAGTTTTTTGTATTTCTACCAAACATTCAAACGGCTTTTACCTCGCTCTCTTTTTAAAAAGCTGTTAGTTAAGACTTCAAAAAAGACACCTTATATGGGTTTTGTAATTGAACCTTACAGTCTGTTTTTATTCTTTAAGCTTAAAAATATCGAAAAAGCAAAATCATTATTGCCGGAACGCTATGAGTTGAAAAAAACCAGAATTTTTGCTAATGAAGAACCGGAATACTATTTGGGAATGGGGGTTTTCAATACTCGAGCAAGTACTTTTTGGGGTTCTAGGCTGGAATCATATCTCATTGCGGAAGATAAAGAAACTGGTCATATATCTTGGATTTTTATCGATATTTTGAGCAATACAATAATTTATCTCCCTTCAGCAGGAGTTGTAGATAGAAACAGCAAAAATGCGATGTATACCACTAGCTCAAAGGGTGATCTACTGCTGGATTTTAAAGAAGACGCAACTGACCGACAGATAATCTTAACTGGTAATATTTCAAATGGAAAAATGCGAGACCTTGATCAACCTCTTTGGGTTATAGGAAATACATCTATTGGTCACAGAAAAGAGTTTTCGGACAGTAAAGATGACCCATTCGCCGTAATATTTGATCCTGCTGAAGTTGAAAAAGCATTAGAAATTCCTATCGAGGATATTCACTTAAAATATAACACGCTCTTCCCTGATTTAGCAGAGCAGGAACTTTACAAAGTGTTGTGTTTCCCCTTCGCTCAGCACTATATCGCCGATAGTCCAGGCTGTCGCACCTATATCAAAGATATCAATGACATGATCGAGAATTATAATAAAATTGCAGATATGGAAGAGATTAAAACCTTTTCAACAAGAGGCATACAGAAAATGTTATTAATGGGAATCTCCATATTTATGGTGATCTTTATTATCTTATTTATTTTGTTGATAATTAATTTATAATGATTTATTTTAAAAAAAAAAAAAAATAATCATACAAATGAACGAAGAAGAAAACACGAATTTTATAAGAAAGACAGAATCTCTTGTAAAACCTAAAGATGTAACAACTATTAGTTATTTGAGTGGTAGCATTAAAAAGCTACCAAATAAAATACAATATAAGTTCATGCAGAGCGGCAAGAAAAAAGTGCCTTATATGGGATTCATAGTAGATCCCTATAGCGTATTTCTATCTTTTAAGATTACAAATACTTTAGCAGCACAAGAAATGCTTCCCGATGGATATGAATTAGCGGAAACTTCATTTTATAACAATGATGCAAAGATTCCGATGGCAATTGCAAGCGTATTTCACGCTCGAACATCAGGCTTTATTGGAATGCGAGCAGAATTTTATGTTATTGCTCGTAATAAAGAAACTGGGCTATTATCTTGGATCATTTGTGATTATGAAACAAACACTAACAGCTATGACCCAAAAAATGGATTTTGTGGGTATACTTGTGATCCATCCATATACACAATCACCCCCTTTGGCAAGTTAATGCTTGATATTAAGAATCCTAGCCACAATAAAGAATTTATTGTATTGGTTGACTTAAAAAAAGGAAATTCAAGGGAATTGGACGAATCTCTCTGGATTGAAGGAAATCTTACTGTCGATTATGGCGGCGAGTTAAAAAGTGATTTATCAGAGCCTTTTAGCCTCATTTTTGACCCAGATATGTTGAAAGATGCGTTAAGCATACCCATACAATGTGTTTCAATCATCTCAAACTCCTATCTGGCTAATATTATTGATTCTTCAAAACCAGTAGATACTCTTATCTTTCCTTATAGTCAACACTTCATTATTAAGCAGGACCTAAAGAAGCACGGGATTCAAAGTCAAAGTGAATTAGATCATCAAATAAGATCGTTCCTTAGCAGAACTGGATTTAAAACCATGTCTGGTGATGATATAAAAAAGCCAATGAAAGCGATGAACTTAATTTGTTTTCTATCACTTATTAGTATAATTGTGTATTTACTGATAAGACTCTATCTCTTATAATTTTGGAAAAAACTCATTTTTTATTTTTCATTAATTTTTTAGCCGCTGCCAATCCTGTAAGGATAGCAATGGGTATTCCAGAAGGACTATATACCCATTGACCAGCTTGAAGTATATTTGGAATTGGAGTTTTCACTGCTTTAGTCATTTTAAAAATATCTTGAACTACAGGGACGGGATTTTGAAATGTCCAACCTGTAATTGCTCCTTCAGAGCTTCCAACTCTTTTTGAAATGCTGATGGGTGATAATGAAAAGCGAAAGAGAATCTTATCCTTGATTTTAGGGTATATCGATTTTGATAGAATCTCTAACATGTGATTCTCAACTTCTATTTTAAATTCTTCGTACCATCCTCCCTCTTGAACCTTTTTAATAAGATCATATTCAAAAAAAATGTTTGCTATTAATCCAGTCTTTCCTTTTGGAGCTAAGGTGGGATCTCTAAGCCCTGGAATGGAAATTTCATAGGTATTGAGTTTGCAATACTCGTCCAACCAACGCAAAATGACTTCTTTGGGAGTTGTTTCGAAATTATTAATAATTGATCTTAATGTAGTCCAAGTTGATTCTCCTAAACCTTTTTTAGAGGGTGTATAAAAAAAATGACCGTTCGAGATTGATTGAAATTTGTCAAGAGGTTCTTCTATCGCTAGAAATAAAGAAAAGACTGAATCTCCGCCTCGATTCGATA
>JAFGGO010000090.1 GCA_016930515.1 Promethearchaeota archaeon
TAAAACTTTATTTTTTCCAAAAAGATAAAATTATTATTTTCAAGCAGCATATTGGAATGAGAAGATTCAAGAAAAACATAAAATCGATTAATAACGATTCGATAAAAGATTACTACAAAATTTTTTACAATATCGTTTTAAATAGGACTACGAATTAAAATAAACATCTAAATTTAATATTTAAAAAGACGATTTAAATGAAAAAAAAATCTATAATCCTTCGAATCCTTTTACCTTTCGTGGTATTAACTCTTTTGTCTATTGGAATATTAATGTTCCGAGAACTTTCTGCCGTATTATTATATCCATATGGCTTGTTGTTGTTTACATATATTTTTTTGATAATATTCACTACCCTTCAAAACAAGACGGAGATAAAAAGAAGGTTCCTGAAATTTTACACGATAATAATTCCGCTTTTATTATTGATTATAAGCGTCATTGGTCTTGTCAATTCCATATATATGCTTAATTGGGAGTTGAAAGTCTTTTGGACATTAACAACAATGTCTCTGATAATAATTTTCCCATGGTTATTATTTGCAATAGTGTCAAAACAAAGAGACGAAAAACGCGAGGAAAAAATAAATGCTAAATACAAAAAAATCTCGAAAGCATCTAAAAACCAAGAACAAATTCAGGAAATCATAACACGAGCAAAAATAATTCAGAGAAAAAACGGGATATACTTTTTAATATTAATTATGCTTACGCCATTATCATTCTTTTTAATAATGTATATAATGGGATTGGGAGTTAATCCAATCTTCCTCGACTTCATTGGAGTTTTTTCATTGATTTATTATCCGATTTTGTTAGGAATCATTTTAGCTTTACTTTTATTACAAAAAATTCGACCCAAGGCTTTAAAGAATAGATACATAATGGAATCAGAGGAAGAAATCCAAAAAGAGAGATTGGAAAAATCTAGGCGGAAAGTTGAATTTGACGAAGATGGTCGAAAAATCATTTTAAAATTTCGGGGAGCAAATTTTTTCGGTCAAGAATCTAAAGGTGTGGCACAAATAAGAGGAAATGGGAATTTGATTTTATATAAGAACGAACTTTTTTTCAAGCAATGGTTACCGAAAAAAATAATCTCGATTCCCCTTAAAAAAATAAAATCGGTTGATACGACAAGCTTTCATATATATAGATATACAGGAAGGCCCCTCCTGAAGGTCGTTTTTGAAAACGAAAAAGGACAAAACGATTCGGTTGCCTGGATTGTAGGAATGTTAGACAGGTGGATAACTACCATCAATTCGTTAATACAAGAACAAACTGGTTAATTTATGGTTTTTCATCTTTTTTTTTTTCAGTGAAATATCTGATAATTCAGAATGAACTTTTTTAATGAATTATAGTATTATTATAAAAGATTTCTAAATAAATTAGGATTTTTTTAGGATTTAATTTATCTATAATCTATAAAAAATGAAATTGGTATCTATTCAATCTAAGGGACTTTTTCTTTTAATAAATTAATAAGATTTAATCCAATTGTTTTAAAGGATTTTATCTTCTTTTTATCTATCCGCATCCATATACTCTTGCAACCTGTCGCAAAAATTCTATTCATAAATTGAAGTGATTGAGGACTTTATTTCTATCCATCTCTTAATATCAAGGATTAATTTAGATCCTCCGACATCAACGAGAATTCCTATCGTGTGATTAGTTATATTTTGTAATTGATTTATATCTGGACCAATTATTGATATCTTATCGTTAGAAATTTCACCTAAGGAAAAATACCTTGCAAGTATAAATCCTAATTCTAAGAATTGCCTTCCGAAATCAACGGTAACTCCCCAATTAATTCTAATTTCTTGGGGCTCAAATCATAGAATCTTTTATCTCTTTGGGTTTATTGGTAGAAATACTTTTGCTCATTATTTATAATATCTTTATTTGACTATCTAAAAATTATTATTGATATCGAATAATTTACATTCTATTTCATATTTTTATAATTTACATTGAAAAGCTACGATGCTATCTTCATTCATCCCCCGAAAAACACATTAGTTCCCAAAAGTATGAATTCGCATTTCGCAAGAGGGACTTATATTTTCGTTCCAATGGGAACATTTGCAATTGCAGATCTATTAGAAAAAGAGGGTTTTAGCGTAAAAATAATTAATTATCCATTGGAAAAAATATTAAATCCACACTGGGATTTGCAAAAACATCTCAAGGAGTTTGAATTTGAATTATGTGGCATAGATCTGCATTGGTTGCATAATTCTTATGGAGCAATAGAAGTTGCAAAGAGCGTCAAGCATGTTAATCCAAACGCCAAGGTTTTATTTGGAGGATTTAGCGCTTCTTATTATCACGATGAAATATTGAATCATTTCAAGGTTGTTGACGGTATCGTACGAGGGGAAGGCGAGATTCCTTTTTTACAATATCTTAGGGAATATAAAAAGGGATCTGACCTAAGTAATGTTTCTAATTTAACATATAGGAACACATGTGGAAGTATTAAAGTAAATCCCTTATCTTATTGTGCCAAAACCTTGGAAAACCTCAATTTTACAAATCTTTCTTTAATGGATCACGCAAAAGAATACATCGAATCGTGTAAAAAGATAATGGGAATACCATTCAATTTATCGATCGGTAGGGGATGCCCTTTTAATTGTCCTTTTTGCTCTGGAGGCCAGCAATCGCAACAAAAATTAACGGGTCGCATAAAAGTACTTTTAAGAGATCCAAAAAAAATTCTTGATGATATATCTACTTTATATGATGATTATAAAATAGAAAGCGTGTTTTTTGGTCATGGTACATATCCTGCTACTTTTAAATATTGGAAAGAATTGTTTGGGTTAATTCGGAATGAAAAATTCGATATTGGTGGTGATATTGAGATCTGGAGATTACCATTTCCTAAAGATATGTGGAAATTATATTACAAAACATTTACTCAACAAAATACATCTATTAGCATCTCTCCTAGGACTTTATCTCAAAAAGTTCAGAACATGATAGCCAAAATATGCGATCCAACTTTTAAATTTCCAGAGAATCAAATCGAGAGCTTAATAAAGAACGCTAATTTATATGGTTTGACATTAAGGATTTGGTTGACTATTGGTTATCCGTTTCAGACATTAAAAGATATAATCAAGGATTTTTATTTTACTTACAAATGCTTTTGGAAATATGGATTATCCAAATCGAATTCAATTACATTTATGAATGAACCATACTATATTTTCCCAAGCTCCCCCGTACATGAACAACCTGAAAAATTTGGATTAAAATTAAAATATAAATCCTTCCTAGAAGTAATGAACGCCTTTAAACGCTCAAAAATTTCATTTTTTTACAATATTATCAATTACGATAAAAAACACATGTCTGGAGTTTCAATTCAAAACTTGAATAAGTTACTTCTGGTTAGTTCAATTCCAATGTTTTTAACAGCAAGCAAGAAGAAAAAAGATAAAAAAAAATTAAAAACAAATCCTCCAGAATTATAGAAATAAGAATTTCATTTATTCAAAGCCTTTTAATAGCACTGTGATTTATATTATTTTATAATTCCAAAAGGTGCATAATTGGTGTTTAAAGCGAAAAAAATATTGAAAATCAATGTACTTTTAATCGTAATTTTTTTGCTTGCTGACATCCCATTATCGCTTGTTTTGGTTTATTTAGAGAATATTCCTCCTTTTTTGGCATTATTTTTTGAGTATGTCGAATGTGGGCGCTCAATTTTTATACCATTTTTTCCAAAAATAAATATTTTAGGATTCTTACCGAACGCGGAAGAAATAACCAAATTCACATTTGGACATTTGTTCGACATCATCATAGTAGCTAATTTGATCTTACTCGTAGAGACGATAATATATCATTATTATATCAAGAGGAAAGTGAATAATAAAAAAATTCAGAAATTAATCGGTTTTCAGATATGTCTTGAAGATTTTATCGATAACCCCTCTCATGAATTCTATCCTGATATGGAAAATTTAGAATCTAAAGAAGATATCATACAAGTATACTTCAAAAATTCTGCGAATAGTTACCTTTACGATAAAGAATTAGATAGTAATGAAATTCATCTTGTGACTAAAAAAGAAAAATCAAATTTTTTGATTCCTCGTATTTTTTTAAAATTCCATAAAAAATGCGATATAGGGCTATCTTCGTTAAATTTTAAACCATATTCGCCCGAAAAAATATCTATTTTATATTCTTTTTCTAAAGCTTTCCTCGTGAACTGTACTCCTTCTTATCCTTGCATTCAAATTCGAGAGGTGGAGCAATAAAAATGTGGAATATTCTCTTTCTTATTAACAATAATCGATTTATATATGATTTAAACATTATAAAATTTTTAAAACTAAAAAAATCAACAAATTCAAAAATTAGGTGAAAATTATGGATTGGAGTAATGAAATGAAAGAAATGTTTGAGAAAGTAATGTCGATGACGCCAGAAACATTTCGTGAATCGATAAAACCAATGTGGAAAGAAGCCGCTGAAAAAACAGCAACGCTGAGAAACTCGGGTTTTATTTCCAAGGACGATTTAATTTCGTCTTTATTCGAAATAACTCCTCAAGCATTCCAACCGACGGTAGTTAAAGATTTAGAAACGCTTGGTATCGATACAGATCGTTATATTAAGATATCTGAAGCGAGAAAAGCCTATACTCGAACATGGGACGAGCTCAGCGGAGCATTTTTACCAGGGGTATATCATTTTACCATATATTTAACTGATCGATGCAATCAAAATTGTCTCCATTGTGCTGCTGCGGTAATGGATAAACGTCCAGAATTGCCCACGGAGACTTGGATTGATATTATTGAAAATCTTGAACAGAGTTTGCGAAAACAGAATCGAAGAGGATGTTACATATGGTTTGGGGGAGAACCTACTATTCGCAAGGATTTAAAAGACTTAATCAAATATTGCGGAGATAAGGGATATTATCAAGCGGTTGCCACAAATGGAATTTTATTTAATGAGGAACTTGCAAAATTATGTGCAGATGTTAAGATGAGTCACGTCTTTATTAGCTATGATAGTACTGATCCTAAAAGAGCAGCTAAAATTAGAGGGTATCCCAAAGCAAAAGAAGCCGCTGAAAAAGCAATTGAAATGGCTTCAAAATATGGTCTTTTTATCATTGGCAACGCAACTGCTCAGAAAGAGAATTTCGATGAATTGGAAACCCTAAAAAATTATTTCGATTCAAAGGGCGTAATTCCCTATTTTAGACCATTGATCAAGCAACGTTCTGCGGATAAAAATTGGGAAGAAATAGGATTAAACATGGACGAATATCGACAATTCTACGATTTCAAATATAAACATGTTATAGAAGCTATCAGAAAGGGAGAAGGTTCAACGCTTAATAAATTCTATACCTGGGACATGGTGCCTTTCATGGAGTGTCCTATTAACGATAAGGAACGCGCAGCGATAGAATGGGGTACGGGATGTCAGGCGTGCCGTTCTATTTCCGGAATTGACATCAACGGAGATGTATTTCCATGTGATTATCCTTCAGAATTAACCTTGGGCAATGTTCTAGAGCAAGGTTTTGACGAAATTATGGAAACAGAAATGTTCAAGGCTATTAGAGATAGAAAAATAAAGGGAAAATGTGCAACTTGCCATCATCTTGAATTATGTGGTGGGGGTTGTAGAGTTCACGCTGAAAATGAAACAGGCGATTTTCTGGCACCGTTTCCATTTTGCTGGCATAAAAACACTCATAAACACGAAAATCAAGAAAATTAAAGGCGAGAATAAATGGAATGGGAAAATAATACTCAAATCCTCTTTAATAGGATTGTAGAACAAATGCCGCAAGGATTTAGACCCTCAGTTGAACCTTTAATCTTAGAAGCTTCTGAAAAACGATGTCTTGAACGAAATGGAGCATATATCAATGATGCGGATGTGGTTTTAGGTATTTTTGACATTATCCCCGAAGCATTTAAACCCGTCATGGTCGAGGACTTAACGGCTTTAGGAATAGATGTGGAAAGATATATCGAACTTAGGGATATAAAAGATAGATTAAAGGTCTCTTGGGAAAAACTAGAACGAGGATTCCATCCAGGAAACATTCATTTTGCCATGTATCTTACCGATAAATGCAATCAAAGATGCATTCATTGCGCTGCAGATGATTTAATACCCAGACCAGAATTACCTTCTGAACAATGGATCCAAATCATAGAAAATGTCGAAACAGGTCTTAGAAAACAAGGAAGACACGCCTGCTTCGTATGGTTTGGAGGAGAACCAACATTACGTAAAGACATTGGCGAAATAATGAAATATTGCAACGATAAAGATTACATTCACGCCCTTATTACAAACGGCGTTCGATTTGATGATGAATTCGCAAAAATGTGTAAGAAAAATAATATTAGCCATGTGTTCGTTAGTTTTGATAGCGTTGACCCTGAAAAGAATGATAGATTACGAGGATTTAAAAACTCCTTACAATATGCAAAGAAAGCCATTGACATGTGTCTTAAATACGGAATTTTCGTTTGTTCTTCCATTACGATTATGAAAGATAATATTAACGAACTTGAAGAATTGAAAGCTTTATCTGAGAAATGGGGATCTCAACCTTATTTTAGGTGCGTTGTAAAACAAAATCGAGCTGCAGAACATTGGAGCGAAATAGGCCTTTCGAAGGAGGAATATAGAAAAATGTACGATTTTAAATTTAAACACGCTATTGAAACGATAAGAAATGGTCAGGCTGGAACTCTTCCTGCTTACGAAATCTACGACATGATGCCATTCATGGAAAAACCCAAATCGGATAAAGAACTCGCAGCGATCGAATGGGGTGTAGGTTGTTTGGCTTGTAGGACGATGATGGGGGTAGGGATCGATGGTACTATTTATCCAGCGGGATATCCTACAAATCTAACGCTTGGAAATGCACTAAAAGACAATTTCGAGGATGTATTGAACTCCCAACTCTATAAAGATATTCGGGATAGAAAAAGGATAAAAGGAAAATGCGCCAGTTGTCATCATCTTGAACAGTGCGGAGGAGGTTGTCGCGTGACCTCTGAATATATCACGGGAGATTTCTTTGGCTCTTTCCCGTTCTGCTGGCACGAGAACGATCACGAACACGATACAATTGATTTAAAGAAGAAAGAGATTGAATTAATTGAATGACCAAGAGGTGAAAATGTGCGAGTATTAATTCTCTCGGCTAGTAGGGAAATTGTCCACGTGATGGTTCCTCCATTGGGAGAAGCATATTTAGCTTCATATTTGCTCTCTCGAGGGCATGAAGTAATATTATTGGACTTAACTTTGAGTAATGATTATAAAAAAGATATTTCGAACACTATTTTCGATTTTAATCCTCAAGTCATTGGCATTTCGATTCGTAACATTGATTCGACTACATATCCGGGAAATTTATTCTTTTATCTTCCCGTGAAAAATGTCATACAATATGTAAAACAGCTCGTTGAACCAGATATCCCCATAATACTGGGAGGTGCGGGCTTTTCCATTTTTTCGGAAGAAATTCTAAAGGATTTAAATCATAAAATGGGAATCATAGGTGATGGAGAATATGTTTTCGAGGCAATAATCAAAAAACTTCAAAATGGTGAAGATCCACGCACAATAGAAAGAGGGGTTTGTTATTTGGATAATCAAGGAAATTATCACCAAACTCCGCCGTGGCGCGTGGAAAATTTAGACGAATTGCCTTTTCCCATAAGGGATATGATGGATAACGACGCATATCTCATTGATCCATTAGTTCAATCTGGACCTTTTTGGGGAAATATTCAAACTAAACGGGGTTGCCCCATGAATTGCATATATTGTAGTTATAGATATATAGAAGGCTCTAATGTTCGATATCGTTCTCCCAAAAATATAGCCGAAGAATTAGATTTAATCGTGAATAATTATGATATAAAAAATGTATTCATTGTCGATAGTCTTTTTAATATTGATTATAAACACGTAAAAGAAACTTGTATAGAAATTAATAATCAAAATTTAGATTTTAAATGGGGCGCAAATTACGTTCCGAGCAATAAATTTATAGATTTAATGCCGCTCATGAAAGAAAGCGGAGCGGCTCATTTTGCAACTGGAATTGAATCCTTATCCGAAGATATGCTAAAAAATATGAAAAAAAATAGGACTGCTGACGAGGCAATGCTCACATCTAAAAGATGTGTAGAATTGGAAATAGAACAATTAATGCATGTAATGGTTGGAGGGCCAGGAGAAACTCGAGAAACGATTCAAGCGTCTTTAGATCGCTTGGAAATGATGGAAAGCTACCACGGAGCACTTTGGCAAGGGGATGGAGACGTTCTCATCTTCGTGGGTATAAGAATTTATCCTAATACCATCCTTCAAACTATTGCAGTAAAAGATGGTATAATAAAAAAAGGAGAAAACCTGTTAAAACCTAAATTTTACCTAACACCGAACATTAAAGAAGTCGATCTTTTTCAAATCGTTCGGAATTATGGTATTAAAAATCCCAGGTGGATGATGCCTGGTCTGGGATTTAATAATCCCAAAGGATTTGCTGAAATGAGTAATATACAATTCGCAAAATATCAAAATTAACCATAAAAAATTCAAAATAAAAAACTTATAATGTAGGAGAAAAAGAATGGAATGGAAACCAGAAGTAAAAGAATTATATGATAAAATAGTAGAAAAGATGCCGGAATTTATAAAACCCGTTATTGCACCAGAGCTTTTGAAAAAGGTCGAGATTAAATGTATAGAAAGGAACGCACAAAAAATTGCTGAAATGGATTTAATAGTAGGTTTATTTGAAGTAACGCCTCCTACTTTCCAACCAACAGTAATTGCAGATCTGGAAGAAATGGGCGTGTCTTATGATAGATATCTCGCAAAAGTGAAATCTGATTTTAAATGTAATACTGATCTTAATCAGATGATCGAAGATATTTCTAAAATTTGTGATATTTCAAGTGTAACTTTCAATAGAGAAGCGATGTGGAAATCTTTCAATACCTTTAAAGATTTTTTTAAGGGTGCTCCCGTTTCGATCAGAACAACCACTAAACCTATTGAAAAAAGGGATGTAGCAGTAAGATATGTGGAATTTTTTATGCCTCACAATCCAGATCCTTATACCATGGCAATAAAAGAAGGTTTGCTCTTGAAAAATGGACATCCAATTCACGAAATGATTATCGAATCTATGAATACTTTCGAAATGATGGGATACGGAGTTGATGTAGATGCAAAGATGGGGCTATCGAAGATTTGGCCTTTTGTAGTACCTGGTTCGATCGAACCTATTTTTTCAATGAAATCCGTACCGCCAGCATTTAAAAAATACAAGCAATATTTTGAAGAACACGGTTTAACAGTATTCAGTCTTTTTGCGTTCGACTTTTTAAATCATACAATGAATATTTATTTCATGCTCAAGCAACCAGCGCAATCCACACATGAAAGTTGCGTAAAATTGGTGGAAGATTTGGGACTTACTCCCGCATCTGAGGAAATAATGGAAGGGTGTCGCAACGCGGCTCATTTAAACTATACATTTAGTTGGGAATCAGGAAAAATCGAACGATTATGCTTTGGTGTGACTGTTGATGACGAAAAAGATGTTCCAACACATCTACATCCTTTAATTAAAGAATTCGTTGAAAAAGCCCCCCTACAGAGCGAATCGAGAAAATTTATTTGGGGCGCAACTTTTACACCAAGAGGAGTTTATTATAAAATTGAAAATGATTACAATGGTACGATGGTGGATTTCTTAGGAATGGGATGCAAGGCAGGAATTGAAAAATATAATTAGATTTGTCTATTTTATAGGTGATTTTTAAAATGAGAATAATAATCGATGGACCAATAAACAAGGATTTAATTACTAAAATTAAAAATCAAGGGTTTCCAGTGACACATTGTATAATACATGTGCCACAAAACCCTATGGGAAATTCGTCAATTTTTCTTCCTAAAAAAATTCCTTCTTTCGATGATTTCAAAGATATTACTTCATTTTTATTAGATAACGATATTATTCCAATTGCTGGATTGGATTCGACTTGTCAAGGGAATCTTGAGGCTCACATACAGCAATATAATGCAATAAATGCATTAATTCAAACTTTAGAGGCTATAGGTTATAAGGATATATTGGTTTCTTCTCCAAATAATATTGGATTTTTTAAAGAACATGCGCCATCAATGAAGATTGTTTTATCATATTCACAATATGTAACCTCAATCAATAGGGGTAAAATCTTTTTTGAAATAGGTGCAGACTCTATTATTCTCCACCCAGATATAATTAGGTATTTTAATATATTGAAGAATTTTATCAAGCTAAAAAAGCAATTTAAATCGTCTAAAGATATAGATTATATTTTACCATTAAATATCGGATGTAATTGGGGGTGTATTCATTGGTATCATCATCATAACCTGCAGAGTCATCGTACTACAAATTCTCCTGTTTTTTCAAATCAAGAAAATTTATCCAATGTTTTATATGAATTTGATTATCCACTATTAAACTGTTGGAGAGAGAGAATTAAAAATCCAGAAAATATTTTAAAGGCGGGATGGATATCGCCAGTAAATATAGGTAAATACGAGAATTTAGGATACGATACATTTACTCTCTATACGAATGGATTTTCGAACGAAAAAACAATGGAAATCATCAATAACTATGTTGAAAAGCGAAACAAAATGAGCTTAAAAAACATCATTAACATTCCTGAACCCTATGGAGAATATTGGAAGCAGATGGAAGGCAAGGACTTTTTGTTCGATTTAAATACATCTGAAATAGAGACTTTTTGTTTGAATTATCCGTATGAAGCTCACTATCCTTCGGAAAAAATCATAAACGAATATTGTAATGATTTTACTAAAATTTTGAAAATAAGAAGCTCTAAAGAAAGAGAAAATGTATTAACAACAATAAAAAATAAAATAAAAAATATGGAAAAAGGAGCCATTACGAGGTAAAAAGATGAGGATATCCTTGGCATGTAATTGGAAATTAGATTTATTAGATTTAATCGAACAAGATTCTAATCTAAAGAATGTAGTTAATGATTTTTACGGAACTCCAGATATGAATTTTACTGGATCTGGTCGTCCCTTCTTTCTTATGGCGAAAAGAAATAGAAACGAGATTGAAAATTTTATTAATAAAGTCCACGATTTAGGCTTAAAATTTACTTGGTTATGGAATGGTGAATGTCTTGGATACTATAAATTTAATTCACAAGAGCAAACGAAAGCGTTAAACGAATTAGATTGGATAGATGATATGGAAATTGAATATCTAACAGTTACGGATCCATATTTAGCTCAATTTGCCAAATATTACCATCCAAATTTAAAGCTTAAAACATCTGTTATTGCTGAAATTAATTCACTCACACGAGCACTCCAATGGCAAGATATTATCGGTTCAGAAGGAGTGTTAACTTTATCAATAATGTTGAATCGTAATTTTCCTTTACTCGAGGAAATTAGAGATACAATAACTTGTGATATCGAATTACTGACTAACGATTGCTGTCTCAACGAATGTCCATATCGATTTTTTCATTACAATGAATGTTCACACGCCAGCCAAACGCACGACTTTCTTGAGGGATATTACAATGATTGGGCTTCTATTGCATGCCAGAACCAGAAGTGCTTCAATCCTGAGCAAGTTATTATGTGTAAATGGATACAACCCTTAGATCTAGAAAAATATATCAATATGGGCATTGATTACTTTAAAATATCAGGTAGAAGATACGGAACACGCTGGATATTTAACGCTTTAAAAGCATATACTAGCAAAAATTTTAAAGGAAACCTTGGAGAAATTTTTAATGGTTATTCATTTGTCTCAGATCCCTTGATACTAGCTGGGAACCAATTCTCTGAATTCTCAATAAAGCAGGAAAAAATGGGCACCCACGCCGATAATCAAAGCATAATGTTAAGCGTACCAGAATTTGACGCAAAATTAAAAGCTGATTTGTTAATTGACTTCGTACAAAATTTACCTTATGGTGGTGCCCGATGTGCAGAAAATTGCGGTGTATCTTGCTTTTATTGTCATAGTTACGTTAATAAAGCCTATTTTCAACCAGAAGGAGGTATAACCGAATCTTATAAGAAATTCATGTCCTATCTTTATAATTATCTGAATAAAGGAGAAATGTTTCTCTCAAAAGAACAAAGAAAACTTAAGAATCCTGTTAAAGAATCGGAATCAAATACTTATATTGGAATTCCCTGGGATCCTAAAGCACAAGAATTTCTTGATGAAGTAATGATATTGATACCAAAAGAAATGCAAGAGCCGGCAAAAAAAGGAATAGGCTTTACAGCTGAAAGGACTGCTGAAAAGCAAAATAAAACGAAAGTTAATATCGAGTTATTAATCGCAATAATTCTTGAATTAGTTCCTCAACCTTTCAAACGCGATTATATTGAATTTTTAATTGAAAAAAAAATCAAATTATCGAACTATATGAGTGAAGCTGAAATAAGACAAATCAAAAATATACCATTTAGCAACCAATTAATCCCCCTGAAGAATAATGAAGGGGAAATAAAAACGAATATAAATAAAATAAAAGAAAAACAAAATAAAAAAAAGGTGAAAATAAAATTGAATACAAAAGAAGAATGGGAAGCATATCTCACGCGCTTTATGAAAGCATACAATGAATTACCAGATGTGGAGCAAATGCTTGAACCAATCGGATCGGTGGTATTTCAATATGAAATAACCGATAAACCCGAGATGAGTTATTGGCAATACATCAATGGCAAAAAGATGGATTGGGGAATGGGTAAATTTTCTAATGGAGATATTCCAATGGTCATACATAAAACGAATTTTGAAACGATAAAAAAAGTAAATTCTGGAGAATCTGACCCCATCCAAGCAACAATGGCTGGTAATTATGTAGTAGAAGGAGATGTTACCAAGCTCATGGCCTGTGCACCCTTGCTTCCGCTTAATGCGAAAGCGCATGAACAAGTGTTTAAGAATTAAAAAAAAACAAAAAACATTTTTTTTTATCAAACAAAAATTAAAAAAATTAGGTGATAATACATTCGATTCAATGTCGCAACTAACTGGGATTTAAAATTGATTGACGAATTAGCGAAATATCCCGTTTCTGATTTATATGGTGCATCAAACCATTCTATTGTTGGTGGTGGTCGACCTTCCTTTTTACTTCCAGATGTTAATGATGAATACATAGCAGAATATATTAAAAAAGTGCATGAGAAAAAAATGGAATTTTCTTTTCTACTAAATGCTCCCTGCATGAATAATATGGAAACAAACTCTCAGTATCATAAGGAACTTATCGATTATTTACAATGGATTACTGATATCGGAGCGGATAATGTGATCGTTACGATCCCATTCTTGATACAAATCATCAAAGAACAATTTCCCAACTTGAAAGTTCGTGTTTCAACAATTTCACATATAAATAGCGTAAACCGTGCAAAATTTTACGAAATGCTAGGGGCTGATGAAATAACACCTGATATCATGATAAATCGAGATTTTAAAACATTAAACAAGATAAAGAAAGCTGTAAAATGTAAGATCGTTTTACTTCTGACTGATGGATGTCTTTTTCAATGTCCTTTCAGACACTATCATTATAATACTCTTGGACACGCTTCGCAAACACACCAACAATTTGAGCGTAATTATGTAGATACATGCATTATTAATTGTTCAGTGATTAAATTTTCAAATCCAGAGGAAGTTCTTAAATGTAGATGGGTGCGTCCGGAAGATTTATCTCATTACGAAGACATCGGGATTACGGATTTTAAAATCGCGGGAAGGCGAATGACTACTGATTGGATTCTTAGAGCGGTTAAAGCTTTTTCCTCTCGTAAATACGATGGAAACCTTGTGGACATTATTCAAGGCTTTTCGATGTCTCACGGTGGTTTAGAACAAAAAGATCCTAATCTTACACTCTCTAAAACAGTTGGAAAGGAGTCCCAATCAAAATTATACATCGATAATTCAAAATTAGATGGATTTATTGAGTTTTTTAAAAAGCAAAATTGTGTTGCGATGTGTGATGAGTGTAATTATTGCAAGGAGTGGGCCAAAAAAGCCGTCATATTAAATAAAGAAGAATCGGAAAAATATGTACGATCCCTCCAAGCTTATATAGACGATCTTAAGACAAGTAGAGAATTTGGAATTTCAAAAAAGGACTCTAAAATAGAAAAATCGAATGGATTTAAATGGTTACCCGAAACAGAAAGATTATTTAACGAACTCATTGAATTATCTCCACAACAATTTCAATCAATCGCCAGAATGGTCATCGCCTCCCTCGCAGAGGAAAAAGCAAAAAAAAGAGCCTCGTTAGAAGTTCAAAATCAAGATATCGTTAGCGCATTTATTGAAGGTACACCAGGACCATTCCAAGCAGATATGAAGGATGGCCTTAAAAAACGCGGACTTTTAAAAGAATAACATGGAGGAAAAAAAATTAACCTTATATAGTTTTGGCTCAAAGATTAGCACTATATGAAACCTAAATTTTATAAAAATTTATGAAAATAAAAAATATCTATAAAAACAATGAATAATTAAAAAAAAAACGAAAAAAAGTGAATAAAATGGAAGGAATATATTTTGATGTCGTATTTCCATTAGTATTACTTGCTTGTCTATTATTTTTGATATTACGTGGTATATCTAAAAAATATCCTGAACAAGAATATATGACAAAATCCGAATTTATGAAGGATTGGCTTAAAGACCACGGACAAGCACATAAGCTAGACGAACAATTTGAAAAAATGCAAAAAGACCCAGCTGGAAAAATATACATGCCATTAACTTATAAAGGCGCAAAAATCTTTATGAAAATGGGCCTAACACCAAATCAAGTATCTATTGTAAATCTCATTTTATCGTTCTTTATTTTTTATGGCGTTATTATTGCTGTAAGAGGACAATCGTTGGATTTATATTCCCAACAACCGTTTTATGGTTGGCTATTTATTCCATTAGCCCTTTTAGTATTCTTTACTGGAATCGTGGATGGAATCGATGGAGCAATCGCAAGATTACGAAATATTAAAACACGACGCGGTGGATGGTTCGATAATGTAATTGACAGGATTAGTGATACTTTAATGCTAGTTTGTTTTGTTCCTGGAACCATTTCTATCGTAATGGGCCTCGATTTTCGATGGGTTGTATGGACTAATATTATCTTGATATTTCTTTATGAATACATGAGAGCAAGGCACGAAGGATTAGGATTAAAAGAAACTAAACCGTTTATGGGAGAACGAATCACCAGGATATTAACTATGGGAACCTTTTTCTTAATTTACGGTATCTCGAGTTTTGGCGTTATGATAACTTTTTTGATTGATCCCCCTTCTGCTGAAACGCTTTGGGCAGTAACTCATGGTGGTGTAACGGCTTGGGTAATGATAATTATGCAATTGAGCTTGTTATTAATAATGGTCTTTTCGTGTTTGAAATTAGCTAATTATTCTTACAAGGGATTGAAAGAGTTGGATAATAAAGAATAAATAGGAGGCGAAACAAAACGAAAAAATTTAAAATAATAACCTATGGAACAATAATTGCAGTATATTATGTATTATTGCATTTTATTTTTCCCAACTCGTGGGTATCTGTTACTAAAAATTCCATCGATAACTTCTTTACGAATTTTTTTGTATATTGGTGGTTAGTATTTCCGTTACTTGCCCTTCTTTTACTTTTTGGATTGAATATCTATTATGGGATACATTTTTTGGCTTCATTTGGAACTGGTTATAAACCTAAAGGTGATAATTACGAAAATATTACCATTATGATTGCTTCCAAGAACGAAAAAGCACTATTGGAAAGAACATTAAAATCCATAATGGATAACGATTACCCTAAAGAAAAGATTCAGTTAATTGTAATAACTAGCGGATCGACTGATGGATCGGCTGAATTTTGTGAAAAATTTTTCAAACAAAATAATACTATTAAAGCTGATATTATATCTGCCGATCTTCCTAAAAAAGGCAAACCAACTGCCCTAAACTATGGATTAAAACTTGTAAAACATGATATAATACTTTTTTATGATTCTGGTTGCATTTTACAAAGAAATTCCTTGAAAAATTTAATTGCACCTTTAAAAGACCAGAAAAAAAAAGCTGTAATTGGACCCGTATTGGTTGAAAATTGGAACACTAATAAAATTACCAAGGGAATTTTTCTTGATTATGCAATCGTCTCTGGAGGTGGATTGCTTTTTGAAGTAAAGAATAGGTTAGGTTCTTCTGCATATTTATATGGACGTAATTTTGCGATTCGGACAGAATTATTGAAAAAATACGGTGGATTTAACGAAGATTCCATGACAGAAGATCTTTATCTTCATATACTGCTCAATTTAGATGGAATTAAGATTTATTATTCACCCAAAGCAAGAGTATATGAATATGTACCTCATACATCGGAAATATTGAAAAAACAAAGAACCAGATGGATTGCAGGATATACAGTCGATGCGCCCCAATTAATGGCCATGAAGAACGAAGAAAGAGATGGTAAAAAGATTATTATTGCTAGAAACATGACTATGACTTTTATAGGAAATATGGATACTTGGATGCCAATAATAATCGTTTTTACAATAATATATGCTCTCATAGGAGAATATTACTTAATGATATGGAATTTATCCCTTTTGTTCTTTCAATTCGGGTTTTTATTCAACGCTATTAGGAAATACGCTGATGGGCATTATAGTTTATTATTTTACTTTCTTGTTAGCGGTTATATCCACCTATACATGTTCTTACGTCAATTTTCCCTTCCTAAAGAATTGAGTTGGGAAAAAACACCGATGATACTAGAAAGACAAGAAGAAGAAGTAAAGGCTTTAACTATTAAATAATTCTTTTATTTTTACTTATTAAATATCTAATTTAGTTCGATAACAAATGAAAATATATCTAATTAACGCTGCACCGACGATAATATCCAAAGATAACAAAAAGGAAACTCTATTTCAAACTTCAGCACCCCCTTTGGGATTAATGTATCTTGCATCGGCCCTCAAAAATGCAGGACACGCCGTATTCATCGTGGATCAACCGGCCTTCAATCTCACAAATGAGGAAGTTATAGAATTTATCAAGAAAAAAGATCCGGATGTTGTTGGATTTTCAACATTATGTGCTTCTTTTGAAAATGTAAAAGAAATATCTAAAGAACTAAAAAAATGGAACCCTAATCTATCAATTATAGTTGGCAATTATCTTGCCACTTTTTATGCACATAACATATTGACAAAATACGATTGGGTCGATATTTGTGTGAGGGGTGAAGGTGAAAAAACCGCTCCTGAAATTTTAAATCGATTAGAATCCAATAAAGACCTTAGCGAAGTCGAAGGAATTAGTTATAGAAGCAATGGAAAAATAATAGAAAACAAGGACAGACCATTGATAAAAGATTTAGATTCGATTTCTTTTCCAGATAGAAAACTCCTTCCAGCCTTTTATAAAAATAGGATCGGAGGTGTTGACATTACTAAACGAAAATTTGCAACAATGGTCTCTTCGAGAGGATGCCCTTATTCATGTAATTTTTGCGCTTGTACGGCCTTTTCGAAAGGATTATGGAGGACAAGATCTGTTGATAACATTATAGACGAAATATCCATGTTATCAGATGAGGGCTATCGGGAAATTCTTTTCATAGATGATAATTTTACGCTTAATCAAAAAAGAATAAATGAATTTTGCATCAAAATTAGAAAGCAAAATTTAGATATTGTTTTTATAGGAGATGGTAGGGTAAATAATGGGTCTGTTGAATTATTTAAAACTCTAAAAAAAGCTAACTTTGAAATCTTAATGTTTGGCATTGAAAGTAGCTCCCAAAGAGTTTTAGATTCTTATAACAAAAAAATAACGCCTGAAATGAGCAGAACCGCGGTAAACAATGCTAGAAAGGCGGGTTTTAAATTTCTTGTTGGGACTTTTATGATTGGTGCTTATGATGAAACCTACCAAGAAGCAATAGACACGCTTAAATTCATTTCCTCATTGGACATTGATTTTCCACATATAATTTTCACTCGCGCATTACCTGGTACTCAAATTTTCAACGAACTCATAAAAAAGAAAATTATTGATGAAGAACAGTTTTGGGAAACAGGTGTAGACATCATCGATTTACCAGGTTCAAAAATGAACAGAGAAGTTATTTTCAAGATTATTAAGGACCAATTTCACTTGAAATTTTTTAGACCGAAATACATAATGAAAGCGTTCACAAGAACATTAATAAGCAAGTATAGACGAGAAATAATATTCAATCACTTAAATCTTCGAGATATTAATAAATTTGTAAAGATTATTAACAATCCTCCCGATTTATTTTAAGATAATAATGAAAAGAGAAAAATATCCATGAAAATAGCATTAATTAATCCAAGTCTTGAAACAAACATATATACTCCATGGGTTCCTTTAGGTATTTTATATTTAGGAACCATCTTGAAAGAACACGGTTTTAATGTAAAACTACTAGATGCCGCTGCCAAATTTTACAACAAATACGATGTATTAGAATGGCTCAAGACAATAAAACCAGATGTGGTTGGAATTAGCGTTTTTACAATAGCATTTCTTCCATCGATTGATCTGATTAAAATTATTAAAGATTGGAATCCTAGTATTAAGATTATAATCGGTCATTATCATCCTACCATGGAATACGAAAACATCCTTAATAAATACGGAGATTATGTTGATTATTGCGTGCGAGGAGAAGGGGAATACACTTTTTTAAAGTTATGCGAATTTCTCGATAAACACGATGATATACTACCCACTGAAATTCCAGGATTAGCTTTTCAAGATCCAAAGAAAAATTTGATCGTTACTCCTGATGCTCCTTTAATAAAAAATCTTGACGAACTTCCTTTCCCAGATAGGACCTTAATTGATTACAAGTATAAATGGAATTTTTCGGGTTTTGAATTTTCGAATTATAACCTAACTTCAATCGTCTCATCTAGAGGGTGTCCATTCAATTGTTCCTATTGCGCCTGTACTAAATTCGCACAACGCAGGTTTAGACCGAGAAGTCCTGAGAACATTATTGAAGAAATGCAAATAATAGCAGATCAAGGATATACTCAATTGAATTTTGTTGACGATAATTTCACGCTCCAACCCAAACGCACCATTAAAATCTGCCAATTAATGAAAAAAGAGAAGATTGACATTGATTGGCACACTGATGGTCGAGTTGACCAAACATCTCAAGACATGTTGGTGTGGATGAGAAAAGCCGGGTGTAAATCTATTTGGTACGGCTTTGAAAGCGCTAATCAAAGAATTCTTGATATATACAATAAAAGAACCAAGGTTTCACAATTTAACGAGGCGATTAAAAAAGCCAGAAAAGCAAATATCGATTTAATCGTGGGATTGTTCATGTTGGGAGCACCTACCGAAACCATAGACGAAGTTAAAAATACCATTCAGTTTGCCGTAAGATCCGATATCGATGTTCCCTTTTTTAATGTTGTTGAAATCTTTTCGGGTACGAAATTTTGGCAGGATTACACCACTCAAGGAATAATACATCCAAATGAAAAAATAAATGTGCCTGTTGCTGGTAAAATCCGAGAAGCTGAAAGGTGGGAAACAAATTCAAGGGTAATCGATTTTCTATTACCTCAAAAGGAGCGTGACCAGATGCTAAACGAAATACAAGGCGCATACAAGCAATTCTTCTCGTTTGATAGGAAAAAAATATTGCTCTTGAAATTAATCCTTCGAGCAATAAAGAGCAAATTCATGCTCAACATGGGATATAATATCGCAAAGAATTTTAAGAGCGCCATGGAGGCAATGACGACCTTCAGAAATTCCAAACCAAGAGGATTTGGCGTTTACGACGAATAATAATATATATGGATAATAATCATGAAAATTGCGCTAATTTCTCCCGTTCCAATGGATTTAAAAAAGTTAGATCCTCGACCGATGTTTTCGAGTTTTGCAGAACCGTTAGGATTATTATATGTTGCCGAAATGCTGATACAAAATGGGCATGAGGTGTCAATATTAGACCACGGAGCTACTAATTTTACTTTTTCACAGGTTTTGGATTGGATAAAAAAACAAGACCCTGATCTGCTTGGTATTTCAGTACTCATTCGGTCCTTTCTCTCTGGAATTCAAGTTGCAAATTTGGCTAAAGATTGGAACCCTAATCTTATCGTCGTTTTGGGAAATTATCAAACTGTATGTGCTGAAAGGATAATGAATAAATATTCTTCCGTGGATTTTTGTATTCAAGGAGAGGGGGAGTATACATTGCTTGAATTGATAAGTTATCTCGAGACCAATAACCCTAATTACGAGGAAATAAAAGGAATTTATTATAAAAAAAACGGAATTATTAAGTTTACAGATTCAAGAGAATTGGAAAAGGATTTAAACAAATTCCCATTACCGAATAGGAAATTATTAAACGGAAATTATAAAATGGCGATTGGTGGATTAGAGATCGCAAATAAAAAATCTGGAACGATCATCATGAGCCGTGGATGTCCCTTTCAATGTCGATTTTGTTCAGTAAATCAAAGAGGGTGGAGGCACCGCTCTATTGAAAATGTAATGGAAGAGCTTCGAGTATTAGACGCTGAAGGTTATCGAGAAATAATGGTCATGGACGACAATTTTACGTTAAATCCAAAATGGGTACAAAAGATTTGTAGGAATATAATCAAAGAAGATCTAAATTTAGTGTTTCATTGCGAAGGGAGGGTGGAAGGTACGGATGAAATGTACAAGCACATGAAACAAGCGAATTTTAAATCGATCTTCTTTGGCATGGAAAGCGCGGACCAGCGCATTCTCGATTATTATAACAAAAATATAACTCCTTCTAAATGCAAGTTAGCGCTAAAAAAAGCGAGAAAGGCAGGTATCGAAGTTCTTATGGCATCTTTTATCATGGGATCGCCCGAGGAAACTTTAAGCGACATCAAAACAACAATGGATTTTGCGTTAAAAATCGACATCGATTACGCAATGTTTCACATATTTGAAGTGTTCCCAGGAATTAAAATATGGGACGAATTAGTAGCTCAAAACAAGTTAGACGAAAACAAATATTGGGAGACGGGCGTGAGGGTTCCCGAACTACCATTCTATAAAATAAAAATAGAAGTACTTACGGAAGTCATGAGGAGAGCCTATAAAAAGTTTTATTCCCTAGCACGACCGAAATTTCTTTTCAAGGAATTCTTGAGATCCATTAGAAGCTATTACCGAATGGAAAAAATTGGAAACTACGCAAGAGATTATCGATCAATGCTGAAAATGATCGAATCACTGAGCGAAAAAAGGTTTTAAAAATTTAGGGTTGAAAATAACATTGGATCAAATAGAAATGGTAAAATAAAAGCTATCAATCCTAAATCAAGCAAGTTATAAATTATAGCTAATATCAAGACGATGCTTCCAATTCTTTCAAAACGATTAGATCTATCTATATAGTTTCCTCTAAATTTGGCCATTATATCAAATCATAAACCTACTATATGGAGTATGATAATTATAATAACAACAAATATGTTGATTGAATAATATTGAAAAATAGTAAGGAATCCATATTGATACGTTCGTGGATTATAGGTCATAGCTATCCCCCTATAATATTTGCAATCATATTTATTACCATTGATATCAACGCATAATAAAAACATTATCTCGAATTTATATCAACATCTTTGATTGTTAATAAAATACTGTGATTAACTATTTTAAAATTGGTATCAAGCGTTTCTGTTTGATTGAATGAAGTTTCACTTTCGGGACAAATTTTTTGGGACGATTCTATAATTCTTGTTCCACAACTTGGATAATATCATATATAATTGATTTTTCTTTTTTTTAATTTGGTGTTAGAATTTATGAATAGGAATTTTTAAATTTATTTAAAATGTAATTTTAGATATATTTAGAAGAAATATATTTTATTCTAATGAAAGAAACAGTGATAATAAATAATATATTGAAGAATATCAAATTCTCAGATAAGGTGGATCAATTACATCAATTAATCTAAAAGGGATCGCAACTAAAGCTAAAACTATTCCTATAAAGTTAGCCACGAATCCTATATAGCTTAGAATTTTATTATTTTGACTTTTATATTTATAAATTGATGTTTTCTTGATTCGGTCGAATCCCAAAATACTAAACATTAATCCAATGCCATGTAAAATTAAAATAATAAGTATTCCAAAAAATTGAAGGTCGCGAGTTGCATAATAATAATAACTACTATCGTTAATGATATTATTACCAATAAAAAAAGCTCCAATTAAAAATACTCCACCCGCAATAATTAAAGATACAAATCCTTTCCTGAAAGAAGAGTTGATATTTCATCACCATGATTAACTTGGAAGTTATTATAGCTATTTTCAAGATAAATAATATATTGGAGTGGATAATGAATAATATATCGTTATAGGAAATACGATTATTATTAAAGTTAAACCTATAGAATTTGCTATTATTCCAATAATGGAGAAGATACTTCCTAAGGTTTCGATTGTATTTGAAGATGTAGTTTTATTACTTCTAATTTTTCCAACTATTCCAAGGATTAATCCAGTTGCATGAGCTGCCAGAAGAATAATTACACAAAAGATTTGAATTGTCAAGTATAGAGAACTGTAATAACTGTACAAAGAGGTTATTGGGGTTCTCATTATAAAAGTACCCATAATAAGAGCAACCGCTCCGATTATCCCTGAAGCAAGTCCAAAACCAAAAACTTTTCGAGAATCTGAATCAATTTTTTCTAATTTTTTAGGAACTCTATAGGATGGTTTATAGGCTTGATCGGTGTCTGAAATTGGTCTCTTTTCTTTTATTTTTTTCAATCGATCTAACGACATCCCACAATCTTGGCAAAAATTTTGAGAATCGTAAACAATTTTACTACCACAGTTTGGACAGAAAATTTCTTATTCACCCGAATGTTTTTTTGGTTACGAAATAAAAGAAAATATAATATTTAAATCCCATAACAAAGATGGTAATAATCGAAGTTTTTAATTAAAATTATTTGAATTAAGAGAGGATTGTTTAATATAGCTTAAATTAATCTATTTGAGTTTATCGCTGAAAAGGATTGAATGGTTGATGGAATAAAAGAATTAGCAAATTAAATTAAATTTTTGATTTTATCGTTAGATTGGATAAAAGATCTTATAGAATTAATATAAATATGGGGAATATGATAATGGCGAGTATTAAACCTATGGAATTTGCTATTATGCCTAATAAGGAAAAGATCGCTCCCCAATGCTTGAAAGAATTATCGTGTATTATATTCTTGCTTTTAACTTTTCCAATTATTCCCAAAGCTAATCCCGCGGAGTGAAGCGCTAAAAGCACGATTAGGGATATTATTTGAGTCGTTATTAAAATCGAACCGATATAACTCTCTAGCATGTCAATAGATGGCATCAATAACAAGGAACCTTCACTAAATCCTGTTGTAGCTATAATTCCAGAAATAAGACCCAAAACAAAAACTTTCCTTGAATCTTTATCTACCACTTCTTTAACAGGAGCAATAATAGGTCTATTATAGGTAGGAACTAAATTTGCCTTTGGTATATTTTGTTTTTTTTTCTTCAATTCTTCTAATGAAATACCACATTCTTGGCAAAAATTTTGCAATTCATCAACAATTTTATTTCCACAATTTGGGCAAAAAATGATTTTTCACATTAAATTCGATATTTGGATATTAGAAAAAAAGGGAATAAATATTTAAATTTTATAATAAATTTAGATTCAGAATTTTACAAACTTTTCAAACTAAAAGGTTATAGAAAGGTGATAATAATATGAATATAAGTATTGTTAAAGCAATTGAATTCAATATTGTTCCAACGATGGATGTGACTTTTCCTGTTGTTTTGATGGCTATGGGTTTTTTTATTAAATTACTATGACCAATCCCCGAAATACCTATAATCATTCCCGCAATATTTAAGTTTAATACGATTAACATCATAATTATTATATCGAAAACAAAGGAATAATTTGTACTAACATATCCTATTAAAGATGGTCCATATAAAACGGCAAGTCGAGTCCCAAGAATAAACGATATAACTAATAATGTAGATGATGTTATTCCCTTTGATAATCCTTTTACAGAATTCTCGTCTAGTTTATTATATTGGTATTGCATTTTTTCCATGGTCATGTTAATTACCTTTAAATTAATTTTACAATTTATCAATTTATACTATTAAGTATAATTCCCAAGAGAAAGCTAAAGGAAAAATTAAAAGCGCAAAAGTTGCTACAGCTATCCCGATAGAATTTAAAACTTCAGCTAGGTTCGAAAAGACGAGCCCGGTAATTTTCGCTGAATCTGAAGTTTTAGCTTTGTTGCTTTGACCTTTCCCAGTTATTGCGAGTATGATTCCAGCCACATGGATATTAATAGTTATTATTAAAACGGTCATGTTTTCAATCGGAGAAAAATAATAACGATAAGGGTAATGAAATTGTAAGATTGGAGTCACAAGTATAAACGCTAAAATGGCGAAAAAAAACGATGTAACACCAAAAGTGAAAGTTTTTATCGTATATTTATCAAATTCGAATTTCTTCGTTTGTTTAGTAATCACTAACGGTTCTATTGGTTTTGATGGTGGTTCTGGTTTCTTGTAAGTGGGAATCTTTTCTGTTTTTTGAAGAACAACTTGGCCACTACTTGAAATTATAGTATTATCAACACTTGAATTTTTTTTTTCTAAAGATGCACCACATTTATGACAAAATTTTTGAGAAGGACTTTTTAATTCAGCATTGCATTTTGGACAATAAATGGTATTTCACTTCTTTTTTTTGGTCATATTTTATGATGATTATTTCATATTTAAAACTTTAGGAACGAGTCATAAAATAAATATAAATTA
>JAFGGO010000091.1 GCA_016930515.1 Promethearchaeota archaeon
ATTGTTCTTTTAGTTTTGAAACGATTTGATTAATGTGTTCGAAATTTCTCGTTTCTAACTCAATTATAACCTCGCTTTTTAAGTATTCCAGTTCTAATCTTTCTCTATCGTGAATTATCGAGACAACATTTCCTTTCTGTTCGGCGATAATTTTTAAAACGCTCAATAAAGCTCCTGGGGTATCAGGTATTTTCATCTGGACTTTTAGTAAACGGCCCTCCTTGATAAGCCCTTTATTAATGATCCTGCTTATCAGGTTCGGAGTGAGATTACCGCCCGAAACGATTACTACAATTTTTTTATTTTTCACGGATATCTTATTATTTAACAAGGCAGCCAAAGCAGCAGCACCAGCACCTTCTACGAACAATTTTGAGCGCTCCATGAGTAGAAGGATCGCATTTGCTACTTCCTCATCAGAAACGAGTATTATATCGTCTACATTCTTCTTAATCAAATCGTACGTGATTTTGCCAGGTTCTTTAACGGCAATTCCGTCGCAAATAGTTTCTTTTGTTAAGGTTCTCGTTATTTTTTTATCGTGATATGAATCACTCATCGAACGAGCGTTTTCCGATTGAACTCCAATTATCTGGATATCAGGATTTTTTGCTTTACAATACGAACTCAGACCAGAAATAAGACCTCCACCTCCTATCGGGCAGATGATGTGATTTACATCTGGTAATTGTTCCAAGATTTCTACTCCAATTGTCGCCTGTCCCTTAATTACATCTAAATCGTTATAAGCGTGAACAAAAGTCATGCCATTTGATTCTTGTATTTTAAGCGCTTCCTGGTAGGCTTCATCGTAAGATCTTCCTCTTTCTATTACATTTCCATTTGGATTGTAATTTTTAATAGCCTCAATCTTCACGATTGGTGCTCCTTCTGGTACGATGATGGTTGATTTAATCCCAAAAAGTTTAGCAGCTAAGGATACTGCTTGCCCATGGTTTCCCGCAGAAGCCGTTATGACTCCTTTCTTGCGCTCTAATTCGGGTAGTCTAGAAATTTTGTTATATGCGCCTCTTATTTTAAAGGATCCCGTTCTTTGGATGTTCTCTAGTTTAAGATACACTTCGTTAGAACACATTCGCGAAAATGTATTACTTTTATTTAAGGGCGTCTTGTGAATCAGATCCCCAAATGATCGTCTAATTGCTTCAATTTCTTGAGTGTAATTATTCGTAGTGATGATAATCCCCCGAAGTAATATGGTTTATTATAAGGGTTTGGCAAGGATTGCTTTAACGCGGAGTTCTTTAAACACGCTTGTCGGAGCAGGTTTTATCAAACAGGCAGTATCTGCACCCCGTCCCGTCCCTCCTACGCAAATAATGTCCCTGTTCAAGTCGGGAATCAATCCTGCGTCGCAGGTAGTTGCTGCGATCTCTATGCAAACTTTTACTCCTTGGCTAAATTGAACGCCCAAAATTTTAGCATATAAATCAACGAACTGCCAGGCTTCCTTATTAAGCCTTATCCCTCTTTCGATTCCGCTCATGGCATGAGTACTCGCGTGGACTTTAAATCCATGGTTTTTCAATTCTAACATTTTTTCTTCTGGAAATTCTTGTCGCAAAGAGGGACCAGTGAAATAAAAGGCGTGAGTTATGATAACAACATTAAATAGAGAAGGATCAAAAAATGCTTTTGCCTTTTCAGCAACCGTTCCCGTAGTACTCGCAAGCACGATATCGTTAATTCCTAAAAGTTCTGCAGTTTTTTTTGCAATTTCTAAAGTTTTTTCCGTATTTTCAGGACCTTTTTTTTCAAAATATATAACATCTAATTTTAAATCAGTCATTTATTTAGTCTCTCGTTTAAAATTGATCGTTAGTAATTCGAAAGATGTTCTTTAATAAAAGCTTTCTCCCATAATTATCAACCACAAAATTGGAAAGATTTAATTAAACAAAATATATTTTAATTTGTTTGACAATTATAATACATCAAGCATAAATCAATATAGCAATCTCAAGAGATAAGCCTTTAGAACGACATGCCGCTAGGAATCATCGTAAAGAAATGGAACGAACGGATTGGTCTTGAAACGCTTGCCCAATATCCGCGAAATAAGGATTTTTTCATATCTAACCAAACTTTCCTTCATTTACTTAATTTACACGGTTTTTCTAACGAGTCAGGAATGACTAGCTTGACAGTAAAGGAAACCAATATTATTACTTATTATTCAGGAAGTGATACGGGATATTTTGTCATTTTAGCTTTAAATCTTTTGGAGAATGCAGAAGATTTCGAAGAAAAACTAGAAGAAATTGCATTAGAGATACTTGACAATCTCAAAGACAATCAATACGAAAAATTGCTTCCCAGACTCTATAGAAAGATCTTGCAACCTTTAAATGAATAATACCAAAAATTGTATTATCTGGATATTATTAATTTTTTATTACCTAATCATAATTCTTCTATATTAATATACATACTATTCTCGTAGTACATTAGGCGCTAATATTTTTGTCGGAGGACTTTTCATAATAAATATTGACCCTTATTGAAATTCCGAAAATTTAGGAAACCAGTTAACCAAAATAGTTAAATAGAAGTTAGATATATTTAAAGTAAGGAGATAAAAAAATCAAATTGGATGTTAGTGACACATGACTGTAGAAGATGACGATATAAAACAATTCATGCAAGAAACAAACAAGCAGTATCACAGTCTTTCGATTCCATTTATTCGATGGAAAACCGACCAACTTAACAAGGAAATGGAAACTCACGATGCAAAGTTCTATTCCATATCCTCTATGATTTCTGAAGTTCAATTAAACATTCAAAAGATTTTTAAAAAATTTGCCAGTTTTGAAAAGCGTCTCGAAAAGCTAGAAAGCGGTGAAGTGGTTAAAAAGAAAAAGAAACATTCAAAAATATCTGAAGACCACTTTTATAGGATATTAAAAGTCGTTTACAAATCAATGGAAAAGAGATTTGGTGATTTTGTTTCGGTATCTGCTCTTACAGAGAAAATCAAGGAGTATTTGCCGCTTCCTACCGAGAAAATACACACACACCTTTACGAATTATTTATGGAATATAAAATCGACCTCCAAACCGGAAAAAATGTGGGAGGAACCCCGTTAATTCAAGACGGAAAGGAATTCGTATGGTTTAAATTTAAATAAAATTTAATGTGAGAAAGAATGACTTTAGAAGAACTAAAAGTAACCGAAGAGAAAAAAGATTGGTTGAAAAAATGCACGAATATTTTGTTAGATTCAAATAATCCTAATCCATTTCCAAAACCTCCCTTTGCAACTAACTATTACAATAACCCACCAAATTTTTGCCACGGTCGGGATGATTATATTTATCAAATTTCTAACGAAATAAACGATAGCATCAACGCTCTTCAACCAAAACTCATAAGAATAATGGGTAAGCAAGGTATTGGAAAATCAACTTTAATTTGTTGGTGCGCCCAAAAATTAAACGAAGTATATCCGACACCAATTATCTACATGGAAACAAGCGGTCAGCCTGATGACTTCAATATGCGCTCTCTATACAGGCAAATTACTTCGAAGATCGAAAAAACAGATTTTATCGACAAATTGATTTTAAATTCGATTAAAACTTTTGTTCAAACCTTTGCCGACGACAAAACACTTGTAAAACAATTAAAAAACGAGTTTTCTGACGAAGAAATTAATAACATTTTAAAAGATCCAAATTATATCGAAAAAAAGACTCACGATGTAAAATTTAACGAAAAACTCTTTGAATTGCTAACAAATAACGCAATTATTTTGAAAAAGAGCGTTCCAATTAACTTGAATTATCTTTTAATCTTCTGGAAAGCACATATACAAAATCCCGATGTATTGGACGCTTCAAATGCTTTTGGAGGAGCAGGGTCCTTCGGAGGCATGAATATAAACACGGATAACGATGCTTCCAAATACATAGACGAAATAGTTGAGTTATTAAGATGGTCCTTCGAAGATAAAACAACAATTATTATCATCTTTGATCACCTCGAAGCGGGAGTTTCTCAACAGAAAGAGGAAGTCTTTCTAAACTTATTTTCACTTCTTTTAAATCTCAGGCAAAAGAAATACATGACATTAGTACTTTCTGGTACGCTAGATGCATATGTCGCTTTTGATGAGGTCTTACAGGAAGATCAGAGGCTTCAACTCGATAATTGGGCGAAAACCATTGCTTTAACGAATATGAATCCTAACGATATCATTGAGATCGTCAACCGTTATTTAGCCAAGTTTTGGGATATATTTGATGAAAAGCCTTCTCCTCGAAATTCACTCTTTCCATTTGGTATCAATAGTATCAAATATGTATACGAAAATCACGGTCAGGACCTGCGCAAAACTCTTAAACAATTATACTTACTTGTTGAGCAATACAAAAAAGATAAGAAAGTAGAATACATTGACAGCTTCGAAAAAGCATTCAAAATATTCCGACAACGCGACGATGTATTATTATCGTTCATAGAAAAGAAAGAACTCGTGGCAAAATTGCTCGATTCGAGAATTAAAGATACCATGAGAACCGAACAGGTCGAGAAAGCACTTTGCATGTTTTTCGACACTTTGCGGGATAATTCAGATTATGAATTTATCTCAGATGTGAAATATAAGAAATCTGGAGGAAACAAAGGACCAAATATTATAATAGAGTTCTTTGGGAATGAAAGTCCTGATTTAGCCCGTACTTTTGGGATTGAGGTTAAAATATCCAATAACTCAAAGCTGATTTCTAAGGAAGATATTAAGAAGACATATCAAATATTACAAGACGATTCCGTAGACTACATTAATTGGATTACTAATACCCCTTTGAATCTCAACATTACCTTTGAAGCTCCTCAAGGCTCGAAAATAACCATAGGAAGAATAGATCCCTTAAGTGACGAAGAATTAGCATATATGTCATTCATGGTGTACTTTAAAAAACTCACTGGTAGAACCTGCCAAATGGAAGAAATTGAATTTATCCTCAACAAGATCGATCTTTCACCCATTAAATTAAAAGAGAAAATGATGAACTTAAAGGCATTACCTTCAAAAACTCGGGACGATCAGCTCGGATTTAGGCCAATAAAATCAATCGAAATTGGACCAGAACTCATCAGAATTGAAGTAGAAAAATTCCTTAAAGAGAAAATTGATTCTAACAAAAAGATCAGCTATACAAGCACGATTAAATCGATTCGAGATGCTCTTAATCTCGAACCAGGAGATAAACGTTGGAACGAAGATATATGGACCATTACAATGGATCTCACTAAGGATAAATGTTTGAAACAGACACCTAAAACAATTTATTTTTAATGCGTTTAATTTCCTTGTTTTACTCATAAACAAGAAAAAGTAAGAGAGAGTTGCAAAAAATTGCATCTCTTATTGAAAAAATACTAAAAATGTTGTGTATGATACTACTTAGGTGGGCTAAGAATAATTTCTATGGAGCTAACATTGCTATTTTGTCCATTCTCGCCAGATAATGCCTCTGTAGAAATGACAATGTCTTTATAATCAACATTTTTTATGAACCGGTTCTTTAGAATCTCGCACACATCCACTGCGTGTGAAATAGCTCGCCCACGAGCCTTGATGGTGCATTCTTCGCCTTTATTCAAGATCATCATTGCTGCCATCACATAATTCATCGTGGGGCGTCGACCGACAAATACCGAGTTTTCATCCTTTTTTGGCATGTTTGTAACCTCTTTGCTTTTTTCAATGCTTGTTGTTTCTTTTTTAGTATTTAGTATTTTTTTTAGTATGTATTAAAAAAGTCAAATCCTTAAAAATGTTGTAAGAATTTTTATTGATTAAAACAGCACAAACGAAATAAATTTAAAAATTAATACTCTCCCTCGATTTTATTTAAGAAAAATTTTTAAAAATATATGAGTAAAATGCTAACGAAAAATGAGGAAAATTATTCTCTCTATAATCTAGATCCCCTAATATCTTTTCACGATCTAGAAGCATTTTTCTCAAAAAAAAAGAATTATTTATTATCCCTAATTGAAAAAAACACCATTCAACGGGAAAGAGAAAAAATATTTTGTGTGTTAAAAACCTTAAACGATTTGTTTATTTTAATCCAAACAATTAAATTTCAAGATTTTCAAGCATGTGAACTAGGTTATCCACAGCGATCCATCAAAACCATAAAAAACTATTTAACTCGTTATATTGAAAAAAATATTGATATTGAGATAATATTAAAATATTTATCTTAAATTAGGACAACCTTAGATTCGAAAAAAAAATTTTATTCATTTCTAAGACTCTATATATTAAAATATAAAAGGCAATCGTAATATTTTTAGATATTTAAAGTATAATTATTTCATGAAAATTAAAAAGTTTTTAAATTGAGTATATATTTTGTTTCTAATGATAATCCAGATTTTCATTACTTTATAATAAAGAGTTGGCGAAAATCATTGACGGAAATAAAAGACAATAAATCATATGAAATTTGGACTCAAAACCTCTCAAAAGTATATGGAAGAGGTGGAAAGCAATTAAAAGCGGTTGATTCAATAAATATTGCACTAGAACCAGGGATACACGGATTCTTAGGTCCCAACGGAGCGGGAAAAACCACGACTATAAACATGCTAGTTGGTGCCATTTCTGTTAGTGCCGGAATGGCTCGAATCAGGGGATATAAAATTGGATCGATAAAATCCCGTCGATTGCTTGGATTTTTACCGCAAGATCCATCTTTTTACAATAACATGACAGGACCTCAATATTTACTGTATATGGCACAATTAAACGGCATTAAGAGAAGCATCGCAACTCAAAAAGTAAAGGAACTTATCAAGTTCATGGATTTAGAAAGCGCTAAGGATAGGAAAATTGGAAAATATTCAGGCGGTATGAAGCAAAAAATTGGAATTGCCGCAGCTCTCATCCACGATCCCCAAATCTTGATATTAGACGAGCCAACGGCTAATTTGGATCCGATAGGTCGAGCAGACTTAATTTTAAAAATTAAACAATTATCTCAAAAAATGAGCGTCTTCGTATCGAGTCACATTTTATCCGAGATCGAACAAATGTGTAAACATGTTTTTATGATCAATAAGGGAAAATTAATCCTCGCGGATTCCATAAAAAACATCAAGGAAATGTACTCTGCATCGTCTAACATGTTTATTTTGGATACGGATTCAAACGATCGAGTAATTCAATTGCTAAAAGAAAAGGAGAGCGTTAATAGCGCGTGGATTCGAGAATCGGACGGAAAAGTCTCTTTAATTCCTTTTGATAACTGCGATTTTCAGTTGCTCCTCCCAAAAATTTTAGCGCACAACAATATCAAGTTGAAAGGTTTTTTTCAAGAAGAATCTTCATTACAAGATATTTTTATTGACATTATAGAGAGGGATCAATAAATGACCGAGACGCAAATGAATAAATACAAACAAAAAACAACGACAAGAATTCCCACACGGGTTAAAAACGACGTGAGTCCCGTGCTCATGATTACGAAAAAGACTTTTTTGTTCAACTTATGCACTATAAAAAGGTTCCTTATCTCTCTCTTAATAATGGTTATAGGACCAATCTTCATGTACTTCTTTGTAAACAGAGCTTTACTCACAGAAAGTAGCTCTCTAATGTACACACAAGGATTAATATTATTTTTCTATACATATGGTCTCGTATTTCCAATAATAATAGGGGTTTCAGCAGCACCGTTAATCGCTGAAGAGCGCAATTCGGGCACTTTATTAACATTGGTAAGTAAACCTATGGCCCGAGAAGGCATAATAATAGGTAAATTCATTGCTTTATTCGTATTTTGCGTTCTCCTCAGTTTAGCAAGCATTACAATAGTAACCATTATTGGATTGCTTATTTGGCCTTTCAGAGATGCTGGAGCGTTCTTCTTAGTGAACTTCATTTACTCACTAATCATTATAGTATTTTTTGGAGGATTAACTACAGGATTATCGGCATTATTTAAAAAATCAAGAAACGCAATGATGTTTCCAATACTCATCATCGTATTTTCGTTTTTAATTGGATTGATTATAAAGCAAATGTTAATGTGGACAGTTTATGGTGGCGAAACTTCTCTTTACGAGCAGTTCCAACTTTATCATTTTGACATTTCCTATCACATGGCTAATATTTACACGGATATGGTTGATCTAATAATTCCAGGGGTGTCGGATTCTTGGGGCTTTTTTCTCTTGATGTTTGGTGCTTTTAAGCTCCAACAAACCTACATCTGTGGTTCTTCTGGTCAATATTGCTACCAATACGCCATTCCAGTCCCTTCCAATTATTATACGCCTATTCTCTCGATGGTCGTTCTTTTATTAATAGGCATTCTCGTATTAGTAGCAGGAACAATTTATTTAAAAAAAAAGGACATTACCGGATGATGACAATATGATCAATATAAATTTAAAGAAAATAAAAATGATTTTTTCGTATTACTTGATCGGGATCTTTTTCACGCTTCCATTATTTTCTCAAAATGCTTTAGCAACTATACTTTCATTTGGAGAGCATTCTATCTCTCTTTCAGAAGGCACGCAGGTTAAATGGAGCATACTCGATTGCTATAATTTCGAAATAGAATATAACTATGTAGATCAAGAAGGTTATTATAATTATGGAGAATTTAATGCTTCTATAGGAGACCAATTTAGATTCACATATAAGGGAATTGGATATTATGGAGACAATTATTACTATAATGATCCCTCAGGAATGGATCCTTGTTTAGTAGCCTCGCTCGAATACTATGATGTAAGCGAAAAGAAATACTACGATTTATTATGTGACGGTTCATCGGTAAATGCGTTTTTGATGCGAAATATTTCCACAAACATGTATTTTACGAGATACAATACTTATTATCATTGCATCGATGAAGAATATTGGTATGACGATTCAAAAAGCTATTACGATTCAAATCAATTTTTTGGAAAATATCTCATATTTGCCTTACCAACAACGCTGAATTTAGCGCTATACGCCACCACGAGCTTATTGTACGATCCCAGTCAGGAATTATACGACCTTCTTGGGATTACAACTACTAGTAACTCTCTTAACCTCACAAAGAACGACGGTTCCTATAATTACGCACAATTCAGAGCAAATGGAGTGACTAATCTATGGGATTTTAAAAGAAATTCCACAAGAATTACAGCAGAATTTTTAAGTCAGTCAAATCCAAGCCCTTTAGGAGCAAGCATTCCGTTTGGAAACGAGTTTTTAATATTCGCAGGAATAAGCATATTAGGTTTGATTTTCGTGGTAAATAGGAAGCGCTTAAGAAATCTTAATTGAATATCTTTTGTATTATTTTTTGTCCTGCTTTATTATAATGAAAATTAATACCAATTTTCATTTCATTTTATTTTTTTTAACTTTTTCTTTATGCCAGGACAAATCTTTAAAAAGTAGTCATCAATTTTAAGAATTCCAAACTCATTGTATGGAAATAACTTACAATCTCTCGGTTTTATCTCGTGAATATCGCAAAGATTATTTTTCAAAAACGGACATTTACCGCTAGATTCATACAATAATAAATAATCTAAACCCCATTGAATTCCTTCTAGCAGGATTTCAAAACTTTTAGGAATTAAAATGGGCATTCTACCTAGTTCTTCTATGAAAGTATATACAGGTAGGGGAATAACACTTTTCCCAACAAAATTATGATTCGAGAGAATGAAATCCTTGAGCTCTTTTTTTTTCATCTCATAGTAATGTCCGCTATATTTTTTTAGCAAGTCAACCAAGGCGTTTTTTTCTTCAATGTGGAATCCACCAAGACCTTCTACAGAGATAGATTTAGGATCAATAAATATATGTTGAAGAAAGGATACTTTATGTGCTTCTCTCCATAAAAATACGTCTTCTTTTCTTATTGAAATCTCCAAGCCAACACAACAACATTTCCCGCATTTTTTACACTCGTAGGAATAGATTTTTTCGGTTACATCCATAGTTTGAAAATATTTTATAATTATAAGAGTATTTAGTTAAGATCGAGAAAAAAATTTCAATATTTTAAATTATTTCCTTGCTTATTATATTATCAATGTGGGGCAATTTTTCAATATTAATAGCATGGACTCATTTTCGGGATTTCATCAAATTTTCTACAATTTTTTTAAAAGCTTCCTGAACATTATTTCCGGTAAGAGCTGAAGTTTCAATATATCCAAAATTGATTGATCGAGCAAATCCAATAGCTTCTTCTCGAGAGACGATTCTTTCCTTGAGGTCGTTTTTATTTCCTACGACGAACCCAGTTATGCTTTCCGAACCGCCCAAGTTGGTTTTGATATCATTGTATGAAGTCGGTAAGCTCATAAAAGTACTCGCCCTCGACAAGTCAAACACTAAAATTGCGCTGTCAGCACCTTGATAGAATTGCCTTCTCATAAGGAAAAATCGATCTTGACCTGCAATATCCCATATTGAAAACTGAACGTTATAATCCGAAGTCTCAAATCGTTTTTCAGATATATTCACGCCTAAAGTAGGTAGGTAGGACCTGCTAAACGCGTTTGTAGTGTATCTAAGAATCAAGGACGATTTTCCAACGCCAGCATCTCCACATACCACGAGCTTGAAAACATAGGTAGGCTTGCGATTATCTTCGCTTTTCTTTTTTTCCGTCAAAAATTTACGTAATGCTAATTCCTTGTTCCTAAGCTCTTTAAGTATTTGTACGAGTTTAGAATGCAGATTTTTCATCAGGACCAAATAAGCTTGGGGTTTTGATCTTGAAAGCTCGAGTTTAATGATTTTTGGAGTGAATTCTTCAAATACTGCGTTTAAATCTTCTATATATTTATAAAAGACCACATCGTTGTCTTCGTTAAATACAACCGTTATGGAACTTCTCCCAATTTTTCCCCTTCGCTTGATATCGTCCCATTTGAAAAACTTGAGGATGGCTTTTTTTCGATACGATTGAAAAGGAACTATAACTAAGGACTTGGGAACATGACCTTCTTCTGCCGTCAGAAGACTTATTGATTTTAACCCTGCCAGAATCTTCAATTTCTCATCTATATTGTCGGGAATCCAGGCAAAAGGCGTAGTCCCATGAGCGTCGTCAAATACGACATATATTATCCCTGTTATCAGATCCTCTAAGGTCATTAACGCAATTATCTTTAGAAATTTTTTTCTATGGTGATTTAAAGAAATTTCACAGATATAAGTTTATAGATTTAGAGTAGACAAAATTTTAGAGAGATTCAGCTCTGAAAAATCAATGATTTAACATGCAATTTATTAAATACGAGGAAGACAAACCGTTATTGTTCTCCACCACAACTCTCACAATATCTTGCGTTCAAAGAAATTTTATGACCACACAAGTTGCAAAATTTAAATTCTTCTGGGTGATGCTGTTCGATATTGTCTTGAGTGAAGGGCAAGTTGATAGGTAGCTTTATCATTGGAACGAATGAATTACATTCCACGCAAACCATCTTACCCTTTTTTCCCAACTTGAAAGCTTTTCTCGGTCCAATTCCTGTAAGTTGTCCCAAACAGCTTGCACACCACACTTTTTTACAATTTCTACAAGCAAAAAAGTAATTGCCCCATTCGTCTACGAAATATTTTTTATCGTTTGTATTGCGGCCACATAAAACGCAATTGTAGTTTGAAGGAGTTCTTTTATTTCTATGAATCATTTATAATATATC
>JAFGGO010000092.1 GCA_016930515.1 Promethearchaeota archaeon
ATTATAGAATCATTGAGTCAGTAAGTCGTCAAATCCAGAGATTTTTTTCTTTTCAAAGTTCAAGGTGATCAATTCCGGCTCGTAATAAGGAATCGTGGCTTTAAAAACCCACTTGCGACCGATATTCCTGAACATGTCAATTGCAACGATTACATGTAGTATGAAGACGAGAGCAAGAAGCGGATACAACACGAGCGAGCCTTCGTTTCCCATTGGAGTTTGAATGAGCAATACAAAGCTATAGAGGACGGATATACCTGCATAGCCTTTTATTATGGCGAATAGTTTATCGCCAACGCGTTCCGTGTCTGAAAATTCGGATTGTCCGTGCAGTTTTTTAATTGATACCAAGCCCGAATCCATAATAACAATGCATGTCGAAAAGAGAAGGGTTGTTAGAAATATGGGTACCCAATACCAAGGAACGAATACGAAATTTAAATAAGCTCCGTCTGGTGATATCATATTTGATACGCCCTCTTCAGTCAGCCAGAATGTCATAATAGCCTCGTTTCCAACTAGGATGATCCAGACATTTGTGCATAACAGGGTTGCGAAAACAATCTGAATCAGGTACCTCCTCCTTAGATATTTTCCCGATCGTGCGATTTGCGCGTATCCCACGAACTCAATCCGCTTGGAAAATTTACTAAAACGACAAAATAATCTCACTACGATGTGTGCCAGAGCGTACCCAATGAAAATCGCTATATAGGGTAAAAAAAATGCCATTAGGTAGAAAAAAAGACTATGCATTGCGTTAGTATCACCAAACGGTAAGTTATAGAAATGTTGGTTGCTAAACGAATCGAGGGAATTATTGATAGCAGGTAAGATGACAACAAGCGACGAGATTACCAATGCGATTAGATAGATTTTAAGTAGTTTTTTATCAATATTCATAGTGAGTTATTAATAATGGATTTTGTTTTTAAAGATTTTTTTTACGATAAACGACCATTCGATAAAGTACATGTAATAGAATTTAGTAATCGAGGAAAATAATATCATTTATTAGGATTAAATTGAACAGTTTCAAAACAAAAAAGATCACGAATCGATCAAAGACCAATGACTTTATTTATCTTTTCGTTCATATCCATTATTTCCTCTCTTGCTGCGAGTCCAAATCGATCCTCGGGAAGGTTTTTGGACTTATAAGCAAACATGATCCCTCGCGAGGAATTTACAATTCCTCCCAACCCGGATTCTTTAAAGGCGGATTTGATATCGGCTGCGGTTCCTCCTTGAGTGCCATAACCTGGAATGAGAAAAAACGAGGTGTCTAAAACAGATCGAATGTGTTTCATTTCCGAAGGATAAGTAGCACCCACGACAACGCCTAAATTAGTGAAATCCTGAAACATTTCTAAATCTTGACCCCATTTTGCAACCAGACGCGCCATATGGATGTAATTCCTTTCCAAACGAACTTTTGACCTCGTTATTTCTACTTCTTCCTTATCAATATCGTCAAATTGCACGCTAAATAAATCTTGAAAGTCGCTCGAGCTCGGATTCGAAGTTTTTACGAGTACGAATACTCCTTTATTTGTATAGTCTAAGAAAGGTTTCACGGAGTCGTATCCTAAATAAGCGTTCAATGTACACGCGTCGGCACCGTAAGCTTCATAAGCGGATTGAGCGTAAGCCTTGGAAGTAGCGCCTATATCGTTTCTTTTTGAGTCCAATAACACTAAAAGGTCATTTTTATGTGCGTATTTGATCGTTTCCTTTAAGGCTCGAAATGCTTCGTACATCTCGTAAAATGCAATTTGAGGTTTAATAATTGGAATCAATTCACGCGCTTGGTCAATAAGTGTCTTGTTAAATTCCAAAATGATATCATCAGGATTATCAAGATCGCTTTTTAAATACTCGGGGATTTGTCCTATCTCGTCCATTCGAGGATCCAAGCCCATACAAACTACGCTTCTTTTTTCACGAATGGATTCAATTAGCTTTTGGACGAACATAATCGTTATTATCTAATTTTACTTCAAATCTGCTTGTTATATGAATAATTATTAAAGAATTTGAATTTGATGTTTTCTTTTCTTTAAATTCATTTAAATCAACTCTAAGTGTGCTTTTAGCGTTCTTTTAACTTAAATGATTTGTAAATGGATCTTTTTTCCCAATCAACTATTAATGGACAACATACAAGCATAAGAAAAAATTAAAGAAATGTTGTAATTCAAAGTCCAAATTTAGATCCTTAAGGAGCCACGAAACCCCCTAACGCTGTAGAAAGAGGGGGCACTGTTATGATATACGAAAACATGATCATATCGGCGATCAGCAAAGATGGCGCCACCAAGTTTTCTAATATCAGGAGGTGTTTTCACCCAGCTCGACGTCTTCGTATCGAAATTACCAAGTTGTTGCAACTCTCGATATTGTTCTTCCGTTAAAAGCTCAATACCCATTGTAGCTGCCATCTCAATAGCGTTACCTTCTGGATGCACCCCTTTCTTTTCCCTCGCCTCCTGCCCTTCAAGGTCGTAAGAACAATTTCTGCGACCTTTAGGGCTTTCCGCCGAACAATCATAAAAAATGTATTCACCCGTATTTTTATCGCGGCTAATAACATCCGGTTCACCGCCAGTTCTTTCCATCTCGTTGAGTGACCACAGTTTTTCAGCGTTAGCTTCCAATCTTGCTTGTATTTCAGCCCATTCAAGAGCTTCGTGGCGGTTCATATTGTTTTCAAAACGGGCTTTCAATACTCCAAATAATTTTTCCTGTTGTTCTGGTGACATTTTTTTGGATGCAATATTCAATGGCTTCACCAAGATCATAATATTCATCCTAAGCTTATAAAAATTAATTCAAATGAATTTTAGAAAAAATGCGAAGGGACAAAAAAAAAAGAGAATAAAATATCGAATTTGTTAACACGGTAACTCTGGAGGATAAATCTCAATTTTTCCGATTAACTCACCATCTTCTAATGTAATCGGGCGACCTATTTTCTCTTGTACTTGATTGAGCACGTCGTTGAACGATTGCATTTCGCAACTGCATGTACCTATAACCGTTATCGTGTCCCTGTTTAATTTTTTCATATGTTTTAGAATTTGAGTATATATAGGACATTTTGAAAACAACACATTGCCACTATTTCTAACGACATAGTGTTCAGATAGCCGAGGCGAAACATCGCTACTTGTCAATATGCTCCGCCCGCAAGCGATTAATATGAGATTATATAATCTACCCGTGAGTTCTTTGGACAAACCATTCTCCATCATTTTCGTGAAATACACATTCATGTTCAGCTTTGATTGGACGAGGGTGGAGAAAGCGAGCTCTACTTGTTTTTTTAAATTCATGGTTATAGTCAATCTTTCCACAATGATTTAGATATCTAAAACAAAATTAATTTTAAAATTTATGAATCATCTTCAAAATTACTTTTTATCAGATCGAATAAATACAGCGAAGTTTTTATTTACGAGACTGTACTTGAAATGTATTAGCTTCGAGCAGGTGACATCGATAAACAAAAAAACCTTTTTAAGTTCAAAATGTATACTTTATACTTCTATTCGTCTTCTTCAAATGAATCAATAAGGTCAAATATCTCGTCCACGAGGTCTTCGAGGTTAACGACTTTTTGCTCTTCCGTTTTCATGTTTTTCACGGTAACCTTGTTCAATTCCATCTCTTTTGGACCAAGCACGAGTGTTATTAAAACGCCTAATTCGCTCGCCTTGCTCAGTTGATTTTTCACGTTATTAAACCGGTAATCAACGATACACGGGCTTTCAATAACTTGAGTTCTCTAGATTCTTCTGATGATAATTCTTTTTTTAATGAAGTAATTGATGAGTTTCGCATGATTGAAGTATATTTTGAGTTTATATAATTATTTTTAAAATTTAATATCAAATAATACTGATTGTTTAAATAATAAAGCGAAAATAGAATACTTACCTATATTGTATAAATTA
>JAFGGO010000093.1 GCA_016930515.1 Promethearchaeota archaeon
AATTTCATTGTTGATACAACTTGTTAATTTTTTAAAACCCCATTAACAAAAATGTTAAAGAATAATTAACGGTGGTTACTTATTGCTTTTATTCTTTTTAAATGTTTTCCAATAATGTCAATTTGAATTCAAATTTTATTAATCCAATAATTTACCTCAGCATTATGATTTTATAATAATTTGATTGGAAAATTTTCGTTTTAGAAAAGGCATAAATATATATATTTTTTTCTCACTTTTGTATAATTTTTGATTTTATAACAAATAAAATCGATTTCAAGCAGAAATTTAAAAACACATACTAGCCAAAATAACTGAATTATATTATGATGCTTAATAAAAGCAAAATCAAGGCATTTTTAAAGCGATTTAACATTATAATAACCGGTTTTATTTTTTCTTTTATTTATTGGATGCTTGATTTTTTATACCATTATCTTTATGTAGATATAGGCTCAAATTTTTTTAATTGTATCTTTCCCAGAGATATTCACGATTTATTCATGCGGGTTTTTATAACGATTTGTGTTATTTCTTGTAGCATTCCTATACAATATCTCAATCTCAAAAAACGAAAATTAAATACGGAATTAAAAAATAGTAGTATATTTTTACAAAACCTATTTGACGCAATCCAAGACGGAATTAGCGTCTTAGACCGAGATTTAACTATTATCAAAGTTAATTCTTGGATGGACAGGATGTATGGTGCGGATGGATCTATAATTGGAAAGAAATGTTACGATGTTTATCAACAAAGGACCTCTCCGTGTCCTTGGTGTCCATGCCTTAAAACCATTGAAACAGGCAAATTGCACGATTCAATTGTACCCTATCCATCTCAGGAAAAACCTACTGGGTGGATTGAGCTCACTGCTTTCCCACTTTACGACGAACTTAAAAAAGTGAGTAATGTTCTTGAGTATGTAAAAGACATTTCTAAACAAATGGAATACCAGACAGAACTGCAAAAATCAGAAGTAAAATATCGCGAAGCCTTTAATCGCGCTGATCTTTATAAGGATTTATTTGCCCACGACATTAGTAATTTACTCCAAGGTATTTTATTATCAAGCGAAATTATTCTGTCTCAGTTAAATGAAAAGTCTAATTCTATCCAGATTTTCGATGCATTAAGAATTATAAAAGACCAAGTACAACGTGGTTCAAAATTAACTAAAAATGTTCGAAAACTCTCCTTACTTGAAAATCATAATCTCATGCCTGAACCTATTGAAATTATTGGATTATTAAGAAAGAGCGTGGCCCTTTTAAATAAAACATATCAAGATAAAAAAATCGACATACAAATTGAATCTTTTACGGAAGAATTATTCGTGAATGTCAATGAATTGATTGAAGATATTTTTGATAATTTATTAATAAATGCCGTAAATTACAATAAAAACGACAATATTGAAATCCAAATAAAAATTTCAAAAATAGAAACTGGTGTCAAAATTGAATTCATTGATAATGGTATGGGAATCGAAGACATGCGAAAAAAAGAAATTTTCCAAAGAACTTCGGTGAATTCAAAAAACACTAGTGGGATGGGTTTAGGGTTGTCTTTAGTCAAAAAAATTGTTGATTCGTTCAATGGGGATATTTGGGTTGAAAATAAAATCAAAAACGATTATTCTAAGGGAAGTAAATTCGTCCTCTTAATTCCTGAAGTACAATTATTGATTCATTAACAATTAATATGCTTTTTCTTTAAAATATTTCTTTTCAAATATGCTGTAATTAATTAATAAATCTTAATATTTCTATATTTTAAGATCTATTCCTTTTTTCTGCAATTTTTTTAGAATTTTCATAGTAGTTGAGTCAGAATCTAATTTTATTGGGTTTTCTCTTAAATCTAAAGATCGAAGCTTTGGAATGTTTAAAATTATTTCAGGCAATGTTGTTATTTTATTATTCCAAAAAATCAATTTTTTTAGTTTTTGTAATTTCCCTATCGATTTAGGAATTGATGTTATCGCATTTCGGGATAGTTCTAATATTTGAAGCATTTCAAGGCATCCAATTGATTCAGGAATGGTTGTTAATAGATTTCCAGGTAATCTTAATTCTTTCAAGGATTTTAAGCAATATATATTCTTTGGTATGGATTTTATCTTATTATTACTTAAATTCAAGTAGTTTAATTCACTCAATATTATAATTGGTTCAGGAAATATGCATAAACGATTATTTGCTAATGAAATCCATTCAAGTGCCCTTAATTTATTGAATTCTAATGGAATTTCCCTAAATCCATTACTAGAAATGTTAAATTTTTTTAAATTTATTAATTTTTCAATCACTTTCGGAAATTCGGTTAAACCTGTACTTCTTAGATTTAATTTTTTAAGATTCTTCAAGATTTGTATTGATTTGGGGATTGATTTGATTAGATTTCCACTAATATCCAAATCCTCAAGCAAGAAAAGGAGGGATATTACTTCAGGAAAATTAGAGAATAAATTATTTGATAAGTTTAATTTCTTCAGATTTTTCAAGTGCTTCATTGTTTCTGGAAGCACTGCTAACGCACTCTTCTCCAAATTTAACACCTTGAGGTTTATTAAATTACCAAAAGATTCAGGAAGCTCGTTTATCATATTATTGTTGAGATCTAATTCTTCAAGATTCGTGAATTTACATAATGCTTCGGGTATTTGAGTTAAGATTGAATCGTCATCATAAGGATAATCTTCGTAATAATAAGGATCTGGTGCAAATTTTTCTTTAAAGCCCGATAAATTGAATTTAATCGCATGTTTCTTTTCCTTTAATTTTAACTGAATTTCATTCACATCTAATTTATCGAGGGTACCATCTTTAAAGATGTAAAATACTTGTTCGCGTTCGTTTTCTTCCAGAGCTTTTATGATGTGTTCATTATATGGTTTTTCTGCTCTTTTTTCTCCAATTGTTTTGAGTTTATAAAGTAGGGGTAATTCCAAGTATTCTTGAATTAATTTTGTTTGAAATTCGCTTTTTACCCATTCTTGAAAATTCGAAGAGAAATCGTTGAATTTCCTTTCCATCGTATCGCTAGATTCTTTTCCAATATATAGTTGAATAAATGTAGATCCTATCTCCTCTCTGCTTGAGAACCATATATTCATTTATAATAAAATCTTTTTTCATCATTCTAATTCATATTTGAAGAATAAATAATAAATAGATGTAGATATCAAATCTTGGTTTTTTTTTATTATTTTACAAATATATCATTGATTTTTCTATTATTTTTAGAATTATGATTCAATGATAAGTTAGAGGGTTTTATATGAAGAAAATTAAAACAACCTTCCACTTTTTCATCTTCTCCAATTATTCTCATATTATCCTCTTGAATAACGCATTCAGAGAGTAGTTTAATTAAATCGTCCTTATCTCGATGATACATGATCCAATCAAGTACTGAGCAAATTTCTATGGTTTTATGATCTTTTGAAATATTACCTATTACAAGCTCCCCGTCCTTACGAAGTAGTGCTAAACATTTTTTAACCAAGTGTATAAAAGATATATCGTTAAGATAATCAAATAATCCTGCAGACCATATCAGATCATATTTCTTATTTGTAGAAAAATGGAATATATTATTATGATGAAATGTTATCTTTCCTAAAAATGCTTTACATAAATTTTTGGAATAAGAAATCGCTTTTTGATCGATATCTACACATTCAAAGTGAATATTATTAATTCCATCTTCACTTAAAAATTCAAAAATATCTCTTGTTGGGCCACTTCCTATATTTAGAATTTCTATTTCACTATTGTTGTTATTTTTTTTGTTTAGAATTCTAACCAAATTCTTAAAGTATTCTTTCCGTTTTCTCACAGCCATAGATGCTTTGTGGGCATTATAATATAAATCCCATTTCTTAAATTTTTGATCAGGATTAATGTGTTTTTGATAGATTTTGTCAATTATTTCGTAATCACCTGCATATCCATGAGGTTTTATTAAAGTAAAACCAATTAAAGTTTCTACAGAAAAAACAGCTATAAGGAACTTCCTAATACATTTCAATTCTTTAACTTGAAGGACACCGGATTTAACTTCGTTATAAATTTTACCAAACCAAGAATCAATTAATTCATATTCGTGAATATTCGGACCTCCTCTCTCAATGAATTTTGTTATAAAATTAATGTGTTCTTTTACTTTGCTATTGATCTTTATCACCTTATAAAAGGGATTTCTATCTGTTTTATCAATTATTATGAAGAGATTTATTGTGGTATATAAATCTATGGGGGTAGTTTTTGCAGTACTCGTATTTTATGCACTTTTAAAAGAAACGCCAACTATAAATTGATAAATAGTACCTTTAAAGTGTGAACTCTCTTTTACACGACTAACAGGATTCCTCATTAATTCTAAGCCTTGTTGCGCAATTGAGGTAATAAATCACCTAGTACATTATGCACGCGCAGCTCGGCCTGGAGATGTGACCTTTATGTCTATTAAAAGTTAATATTTGTTTTTCATATTCCATTTCTTCTTCGTTTTTTTACTTCCTTGTCATACAGCAAGATGTTGCTTTCATTCTTAATATTTTTTACAGCTTTTTTGAATATCTTATCAACTTTGCCTTATTAAGGGTTCTTAAAATCGTTCTCGTATTACTTATATCCGCTATATTCCATCTTTTTGCCAGGAAAATGCCAAGTCCTATAAATCCGATTGCGACAGCAAGCAAGACAGTTACGATAACACTTAGGGGAAGCTCCAGCGATTGAGTAAGATTGCTGACTGTAATGACGAACCATTAAGGATCCGATTTGTCTTAATTTAATGTTTAAGTGAAGTAATTAAAAAGTGTAGAGTGCTAAAATTCGTGAAAGCACTTCGTGCAGACACGCTTTTTGGCGTATATTCTTTTAGGCACATAGCTTAATATTTGGGTTTTATCGTCCACTTCCTTTATGGCAAAACCCATCGCATTGCAATTCGGACAAATGCGCGTTAAAATACCCGTGGACTTCGAATAAGTAGCGGAAGGCCGGGGTGTGTATGGTTGTCCATCTGATGTGTAAGAATCTTGTTCGTATGAAGATGGGTTATAGGTATCTTGCTCGTAAGACGTGTTATAGGGATTATAATCATACGGATCCTGATATTCGGCTTCTCTTACGGGTGGTGCTTGCATCTGGGGTGGTGGAGGCGCATTCAAGCGAGGTGAATGTGCTTGTATGTGTGGCGGGGTATTATTTTGGGGATATGCTGGTGGAGTATTGCTTGGTGGCGCTTGAGCTCTGGGAGGCATCATGGAAGGAGGGCGAGTTGGAGGTCCTCGGGTTGGTGGTGACTGAAGTCTTGAAGATTCCAGACTTGAAGAATGTGTTGGAGGGCTTCGTGGGGGGGGTGCGGGAGGCGAGCTGATTTTGCTTTCTTGAGATTGCGACTTTTGTTCGTCTTTTTCTGATTTTTGTTTGTTGTGCGATTCCTTGTAAAAAGGATGCGTTGGTGGTAGTTCCTTGTGAGGGTGTGACGATTTCGAATCATGTATTTGGGACGGTACGGGCGTCGCTTTTAAAACGGTCCGGTAGTCAGATGGTGATCGCTCCCTTGGAGAGACAGAAACCTTCACGTCGTAGGCAGGGGCAGGTGGAGACTTGGGTGTTGGTGGTGTTCTGGCTTGCATGTGATTCTGAAACGGAATGTTTTGACCTCGAAATTTTTCTATTTCCTCTTTTAACCGTGCTATCTCGTAGTCCTTCTCTCTGACGACGAGCTCGTATTGCTGTATTTGAGCCATTAATCCATCGATATAGGCGTTATACTCTTCTATTTTCTTCTCGTATTCGGTATACATGTCGTACATGAGGTAGTCGTTCACCTTATAAAATGATGGTTTTAGCTATTTTGGATCTTAATTATTACTAATGTGAACCATCTATTTAAATGCATACTAGAAATACTATTAATTGATTTTTAAAAAAAGGAGAATTTATTCCATTTTCAAGCATATAATTTATAGAAAAAGCTAAAAAATTTTATGTTGGCGAGGATAGAAATATTATAATGAGTGAAACTATAACATTAAAGGAGGTCACGGTTTATCAAAACATGGCTTCTTTTAAAATGATTGGAACCTATCGCTGCAAGGCGGGTTTGAACGAAATTCTGGTTAACCACTTGACCAAGCGAATGGTCAAGGATTCGGTTCGCGTCAACGGTTCGGGGCCGGGAAAGCTCGTGAATATCTTGGTAGAGCGCGTTTACTCTAACGAACTCGTAAAAGAAAAGATCAAGGAGCTAACCAAAGAAAGAGATGAGAAACTGAAAATAAAACAGCAACTAGATGACGATTTAAACGACGCTACCAATTTCAAGGTCAAATCCAACCTCGCACTCGAGAGGTTCGCGCAGGAGTTTCCCAAGTGGTTTTCATTCGGAAAGATCGACCTTGAATCCGTGAAAAACATGAATTCATTGTTTCAAACTCAAATTACGGAGGCTTCAAAGCAAATACGCTCTCTAAGCGAGCAAATTGAAAAAATCCAACTTGAAATCGACCGTTTGAATGCAGTAATATACGAACTTGGAGGTGGAAGCTCGCTCGATTCCGAAGTACACCACAAGATCGTGGTGGTGATCGATGCCGAAAAAGCGTCCGATTTTCAAGTCGAACTATCTTTTATGGTCCAAGACGCTTATTGGGTGCCGTTCTACGATATATTCATTCAAGACTCGGATGTGGATATCAATCTCATGGCAAACATTCATAATCATACGGAAATAGATTGGAACGATGTGGAAATGAATGTATCAACCGCAACTTCCGAACCCGTAAAATTAGAAAAACCAGAACCCTATACCATCAATCATATTAGCCCCGTGAGGCCCACGACGGGGAGGATGTATCGACATTATGGAGGTGCCATGATGAATACAGAAAAAGATGTTGACGCAAAACTCGACTTGGTGGCCCAGTCGAACATCGCATTTGAAATGTCTCCCGAAGACAAGCCTGCCCCAGAACCAATGGAAGCAGAACCAATGAGTACCGTGGACACATCAATGATATCGAATTACGGGGTCCAGTCATACAACTTGAAAAGCAAGTTCTCCATCCCTTCCGATAAAAACCCTAAACCCGTACACCTGTTTAAGGACAAGTTACCAAGCGTCATTCAATATTTTTGGACTACTGCTTCACCAAATAGAGTGCTCTGCAATAACAAGATAAAGAACAAGGATCGCTTGCTCCTCCCGGGACAAGCGAATGTCTATGTCAACGACGAATATATGGGATCTTCGGAATTAAGCTTGATTGCTCCAAACCAAGAATTCAAGCTTGGAGAGCGATTAACCTACGATGTGAGAGTCAAGAAATTCCTGAAAAATAAAAACGCCCAAAAAGAAGGCGTGTTAAAGGGAAAGAAGTCCGTATCGTATTCCTACGAGATTGAGATCGAAAACCTTGCAGGTGTGAAAGAAGAGCTCATTCTCTACGAGCGCATTCCCTATAGCGTATCGGAACGAATATCGGTAAAAGTCGGTACTTTTTCGGAAAAATACGCCCGGAATGTCATGAACGTGTTTAAATTCGTCTTGAACATGTCCGAAATCAAGGATAAAAAAGTCATTTCATATGACTATGATGTGGTCTACGAAAAAGACGTGAACATATATCCTGCTCTACCCTAATTCTTTTTTTATCGTTTTTTATTTTCTCTAATTTGTATCCCTTTTTTCCCAGGCTTCTTTAATCATCGGATTCTTGTTAAAAAACTGTTCTCTAATCGGTTTTGGAACCCTGTTTAAAGGACAGGTAAAATTCACGCAATCAGTGCAGACTTTTAATTGTATGACGACGAACCATAATGTTGTTCCTCCAAGTAGAAACGCGAGGGGAATCCACAGCTGATCTATGATCAAAAACGGTATTGGGTATCCGAACAATGTAAAGGCTCCGATCAAGAATTGAATTTTTTCTGATTTAGACATGGGCCCAGGATCGTATCGTCCCGTCTTGAGTTTTCCCCTATCCACGGCGCAATGCAAGCTCCTTTGGCTATCGTTTGCGTAGTAAGGACAGTGATTACAGACCGTACGACTCTCCCATATAAAAAAGAAAAACATTGCGTAGGAGATCCAACCGATGTAAAAGATAATTTTAACAATCAATTGAAATGACGAGAACCACATTCCCAACACTACGGGACCGATGGCAATTAAAAAAGGAAGCCCAAAATATGCAGCGTATTTTAGTTTCGGGCGACAAAATAACTCCTCGTGCAAGGTACAATTGCCACACTCTTTTGGATCCTTCCACATGCAGATCTCGCTTGCCAAACCAAGAATCTTTCTTTTCATTTATGAATCATCAACATTTTCGCCATATTGTTTGTCTAATCTAATGATGGAAAGCAAATCTTCTAATTTGGAAAAATCCGTATTATTAGGGTCGTCCGTTTTCGGGTTCCATCCAAATAACATTTCCGCCGACTTTCCGAAATTGACAACATACCACTTTAAAATTTCAATCTTATCTTGTTTCTCAGAAATGAATGAGATTTTTGGGACGAACTTCCGAAATCCTCGTTTAATAGCGACCTTATCTGGGCTTGCCCTGATATTCTTTACCCAAGCAGACTTTTCACCCATTGAAGAGAATATAAGGAACGAATCTCCTTGTTTTCTGTATTCTAAAGGCGTCCTCCGTTTTTTACCGTCTTTCCTTTCGATGGTCGTTAACAACAAGATATACTTTCCAATGCCAAATAACGGTAATATATCCGCTCTATACAACGGGATCATGAGATACTTATTTAATTTCTGCCACGATTTAAGTTTCCTTTCTCTCTGTTGCTTATCTTGAAAGTGGAAGGCATGCATTACTGATCCCATTCGAGGGAGCGCTTGATCGTCAGTTGTTTCATCATTTGAAGGCTTCATGTTTATTCTCACGATATAGTTGACCTATTTAAATTAAAATCTTTGCTTTACGAAATAATTGATATTTTATAGATTTAAAAATAAAGAAATCACTAGAGCGATAAGGATTCCTGACAGGCTTAAAATAAGAGCTTTTTCAGAGGGATTTTTTTCGTGAGTTTCATGTCGTAAATTTCCCGCTCCAAGATACAAAAAATCACCTGCAAAAAAGGGTAATATGAAAACGAGAACAATTTCAGGAATTTCTACAAAAAAACTACAAAATACTCCTAATTAAGGAGTTGATACGTCCAATATTAACGTCCTTAAAGTAGATTTCGTAGACTTCTCCGATTTTAACATTAATGTGGTCGTATTTAATCTGTTAGAAAAATCGTGCGAAACGACAGCAATTGCATTTACAAGTCCTACCGAAAGATTAAATTGAAATCCCACGCCAATTGCAAAGCCGTCCATATAAATATGGGCGTATAGTTCGATTGCGCCATAAATCCCGCCTTTTGGGTGGCGCAAGTTGCTGCAGGATCCTTCATCACATATTTTATGAACGAAAATATATCGCTCGAGGATGAATAGAAACAAGAAACCTAAAGCAGTAATGTAAATCACAATTTCTCCCAAAAAGTTTAGGCTCACTAATATTTTCAATAACTCTGGTAATAATTCAAATAACGCAATTCCTATTAGAACTCAAGCAGCAAAGGCAATAAAATATTCCAATTTAGGCTCGTACCTTGTTGCTAGGATATCCCCTAAAGATGTTGAAAAGAAGGTTATTATCGTTAACAAAAGTGCAAACAAGATCATATAGAATCTAATAAGCAAACCATAATCTTAAGTATATATACTTGGACAATTTTGACTTAGTATAAATATTAATAAACCATTTTATAGGTTATATAATTAAAAGATAAATTAGGATCAATTCTTAAAATAATTAACCACTGGATTTAAATTGAATCATCACAATCAAACAACAAAAAAAATTTATTTTCTCTCGTTTTGTTTAGCTATCTTAATATTAATTAACATGTTTAACCTTTTTCCTAATCCTTTCAACGAGAGAAATCAGAATAATTCTTGGGATCAACACGATATCCATAAAAGAACGGCATATTACAACAATTCAGCATCCCCAATATCCATTGACGCAACCGTAACGGGTATTGGGGCACATAATTGGATATGGGCGGCGTCACAGCCGTGGTGTAGCGGCTCGGGAACGGAAAGCGATCCGTACGTCATTGAAAATCTGAAGATTGATGCAGAAGGTTCGGAAAATTGCATTGAAATCTTGAATTCAAACGAATATTTCGTTATAAGCAATTGTACTCTATACAATTCAGCTTCATCAAAAGCAGGGATATCATTAAATAATGTGAGAAATGGAATAATTATTTGTAATAACTGCTCTTTTAATAGTAGGGGGGTTGTATTGAGAATGGGTTGTTCCGATAATATCTTTAATGACAATATTATCTGTGATAATTCGTTTTCCGGAATCCAAATGTTCGATAATAATCAAAATAACTACTTTGTTGGGAACAAATTGGGTAACCAAAGAACTGAAGATCAGGTGTGGGGAATGCATATTGAAGGATGTAGAAATAATATAATCTTTAACAACACATTTTACAATAATACTCAATATGGATTGTTTTTTCTTTATGATTCCGACAACAATAACATTTCACAAAATCGACTTGAATATAATATAAGAAGTGGAATATATCTTCTTCAAAGCGATGAGAACAATATATTTTATAATGAAATAAACAACATTAAAACGATAGATAACTATTATGGAATTTATTTACAGTCCTGCAACAATAACGAGATTTGCAATAATAAAGTTAACGGCTCATCAACGGGTATTTATTTAATGGCAAATAATGCCTTAAATTCTATTATTAACAATGAAATTTATAATTCTACACGTGGAATTAACATTTATTATCAAAGCTATCAAAATGATGTCACGGGTAATCTTATTTCGTATAATCTCAATGGAATTATTCTCCAGAGAGATTGTTATGAAAACAATGTTTATAATAATCAAATTTTCCATAACTTCGATAACGGAATGATAATTGATGATGAATCTAATAACAACTTGATTAAAGCTAATAGGATCTATAATAACAATAAGACGGGCTTAATCGTAAATTCTAGTTATTTTAATAACATTACTGAGAATTTAATTTACTTTAATCAATTAAACGGATTGAATCTGAACCAAAGTTCTACTAACACCCTGTATAACAATTTTTTCGTGAATAACGGACTCAACGCCGAAGACAACGGCACGGGAAACCAATGGTATTATCAAGGACTTGGGAATTGCTGGAGCGACTACGAGGGTACCGACGATGACGGCGACGGGATCGGAGATCAAGCGTATGTGGTTAACGGCTCTGCCGGTAGCCTCGACGAGTTCCCGATCATCGATTCCGCTCCCGAAGCAAGGTTTTACTTCAACAAGACGGTTATCACAATAGATATATCTTTTCAACTGGTTTACAACGGCACGGGAGGGAACCTACCGTTTTCCTACTACTGGAATTTTGGAGACGGCAATGTTTCGACCGCCCGAGATCCCGTCCACGCGTACGCCAAGGCGGGGCTGTACACCGTGACCTTGCGAGTAGTGGACGCCAACCTGAACGAGTCGGTATATTGGATCGTCGTTAAGGTTAATAGTCCGAGTGCATTGCCCGAATTTCCCCTCGAAGTTATCATCGCAATCATTCTTATTGTTGGGATAGGATTAATTGGGCTCGGGATTTTATTGGTAAAAAAGAGAAAGACAACTGAATTGAATGTAACTAGATCGAAAGCACCCCTTATAACTAAACCTAAGTCGATAAAATATCCTAAAAAGGAAGTAAAGAAAAAAAAATTGGTTAAACATCTTTTCTTAGAAGATAGAAAGAACGCATCACTTGAGGGCGAGGATTTGACAAAAACCGAATCGGAAGTGGAGTTAGAAAGACAACGGCTCACATGTATCGTCCACAAGGGACCAATCGTGGGTCCTAGTTACGTGTGTCCAAACTGCGATGTGATCTATTGCCTGAACTGTGCTAACGAGTTAAAGCTTAAAGGAGAAATATGTTGGTCATGTGGATCCAAATTTGAATTATAATCATATATTTATTCGATTCTTAATTCTGCTGCGCGCCAAGTTCACATAATCCAACGAATTATCAAAACCAATAAAGTGTCTGCGCGATTTTAGGGCTGCAATTGCCGTGGTTCCCGAACCCATGAAAGGATCCAACACGACGTCTCCCTCGTAGGTATAAAAGTGTATCAATCTGCGCGGTAATTCCTCGGGAAATGGTGCTGGATGCCCAACTTTTTTGGCAGATTCCGCAGGAAAGTTCCAAATCGATTTTGTCCATTCGACGAAATCCTCCTTTTGGATCGTGTTAATTTTTTCTCCCTTTTCGAGCGAGTTAGTCAGTTTCGAAAATATTAGAATATATTCGTGCACATCCCTGAGGCACGGATTGCTGGCGGAGGCAAAAGAACCCCACGCACAGGAAATACCTGCAGAGGCGCCCTTGTTCCAAATAATTTCACCTCTCATGTGATATCCGATTTCCAACATGATCTGGATGACGAACGAATGCAGTGGAATGTAAGGTTTTCTTCCAATGTTTGCAATGTTTATCGCCACCCGGCCCCCTGGAACCAGCACCCTCCAAGTTTCCAAGAAAACGCTTTTTAAAAGGCTTAAATATTCAGAAAGGCTTAAATCTTCGTCGTAGTCTTTCGTCACATTGTAGGGGGGTGAAGTTACCATCAAATGCACGGAATCGTCGGGTAGGAGCGACATGTCTTGACTATCCCCGTGAATTATCGTGTCCAAGATGGAATCAGGAATGTCGCTAGAGTTATCCTTATATATTATTTTACGAGGTATTGACAAGGATTTATACATGTTCGTGTCGTAAAAGGGGCTCGAATCGTGATTTTCTCGTTTCGAAACGCCAAACGAGCTCGTCTTGCTTTTCGTGCCAGTTTTTGCTTTTTCATTTTGCATTATATCATATATTGGCTTTATTTCTTTATAAAATGTGGGTACTAAAAGAAGGTTTTAAGTCAAAGTAAAAATTTATTCCTTTTAAATAAAATTTTTTAATTGTGTCTATCAATTAATATGGTTCCTCCTCAAAAGAACAATTATATTACACGAATCTTTAAAACAATTTTATATAGTGTTTTCCGGGATTAAAATAAATTAAAGGTTTAAAATTCAAGAAAGCATTTCGTGCATACTTTTTTCTTAGCGTAAATTTTTTGGGGCACATAACTTATGATCTGGGTCTTATCTTCGACTTCCTTGATTGCGAATCCCATCGCACCGCAATTGGGACATATCCTTGTTAGCGTGCCAGTGGACATGTTCTGCGTGATTATGGGCGCCGTATGGAGAACTTTCTGTCCTTGGGTGTCGATTGAGAGATTATTAGCTTGAGTTGATTGAGAATGCGTTGTTGAAATGCTTGACGTACTTTGAGGGGTTTGGGACGGGTTGGTAGGTGAACTTGAGGGGGAACTATATGGTCTTGGTGGAGGTACTTGTGGAGGTATTTGAGCGGGAGAGGGTGTGGCCCTAATCGCAGGAAGGGGTGCCTGCCCTGAAGCACCGTGTCGCTCTTGTTGAACGCTTACTTTAACGTCGTAAGATGGTACATCGACTCTCTCTATGGGTTTGCTACCTTGAACGACCTTGCTCCTGAGTTGGGCGTTTAACTTGGCATTATCTTCCATCAATTGTTTCATTTTAAAGTCGTTTTCTTTAGAGTAGATTTCGTGTTGCTTGAGCTTTTGCTGCAGTTCCTGAATTTTCTGCTGTAATTTTTCTATTTGATCCTCATATTCCTTATACATGTCATACATGAGAATGTAACTATATTGAATTTTGGTATAAATTGGTTTCTTAATGATCTTAAAGCTTGGATCTATTTAAATTTATTTTATTGATTGTTTTTAGCAATAATTTTCCATAAATCGATAAACTATCTCCAATGGAACGATTAAACTCTAATAATGATTCTCGTTCTTTTTTCTTCTTAAAAATTATTTAATTTGGAATTAAAGTCCCAAAAATGCTATTAATCGTAAAAAAAGAATTTTCTTATAAACAGGTTTTGAAATCACCTTATTTCGCTTTAATATCACTTTTTAGCACGGCTCGAGTAAGATTTAAAAAATGCCGAAGAGATATTATTATGTAGTATTTTACATTTTTGTGAAAACCAACTTTATATAGTTGAAGATAGTTAAACGATTAAGTAGGTTTAAAATAGTTAAGGGGTAATAAGATCGATGCAAACATTAAGTAAAAGCGAATTAATAGAGGAAATCAGGGAAAAAGAAAAGATTATCGAGCAACAAAACCATATAATTGAAATTCTTAGAGAATCAAACGATTTGATAAAGAAAGTAAATAAAAAAGTAATCGCCCAAAAAGAACAAGAAATAGACGATTTACAGGCAAAAATTTCTCAATTACAGGAAGAACTTAAAAAAAAGATTTCTTTATTAGCTTAGTGGAACCAATGGAACCAAATTTCGCTACTCCAAGAAATTATTCGATTTTAAAATCATCCCGTGAAACTGATCTCTGACGAAAAGCCAGGAATGTTTCCATCGTAATCAACAAGCCCTTTTTCCTTCATTTTTTTGAGTATTAATCTAACACCTTCAAATTTTTCTTCGCATAATCGCTGGAGCTCCGGGTATTTTATAGATCCTTTTTCCTTGAGGATGTTGAAAATAAACTTCTCTTCTTCTGAAAGTTCACTCATGTATTTCAATTAACACATGATTTATTTAAATTTTTCATGTTAACAAGGCACATTTATCGTTTACTGTTTTTTTTTGTTTTTTTAATTGCTTCTTCGTCATAGGTATTATGTATCTCCTTTAAGTATTTTTTTTGCTTAGAATATGATAAAAATGCGAGAGCTTTTTTTAGTTCTTTTTTTTTTTGATCTGGAATATCTAATATGTCCAGCTCGTGGCGAATTTCAGGTTTTAATACCGTGAAGATTCTTGAAAAATATTTCTTAACTATATTGAGTTTTTCAATGTCAAATTTATCTTTATTCTGATTGCTTACCATACTCACCTTTCTAATAGCTTTCTATTTTAACAAAACGAGTTTTTCTTTAATATTCTTAAGGAACAAATGGAATTTTGACCATTAAACACTTTTGGGGTCCAGTTTTTTTAAAAAATAAGAAAGGAACAAATTTATTTTCAAGCGATAAAGTTCCTTTTTGCAGTCAATTTGAAAAGTTGTTTCTAAAAAATAAAGATAAAAAAATAAAGTTAAGAGGTAAGTTTTGGCAGATATATGGCAAGAAAATATCCAATAAACGATACATATAAACAAAGCATTGCCATTGTTAATAAAATGGTAATTTGTGCCATTCCGTACCACGCCATTAAAACATAGAAAATTAAGAAAATGGCATTTGCATATCCCAAAAGTTTAAGTTGTTTTCTTTTTTGCGTGGATTTTTTAGATAATATAAAGTAGCTATAGGCAAGATGGGCAAATGATATGATACCATATATTGACATCACTACATATGTTAAAATTCTGAATGCGTTGTTTCCCGCTGCAGTTGTAAAGTATGTAATGTAATTAAATGGGAGTAAAATAATAATGATTACAATTACTCCAATGAGGATTTCAATGTATTTGCTCGCTTTTTTAATTTCGTTTATCTCAGAATGAAACAAGACCATGAATAATATCCCTGCAATTAAGAAAGCCATCGCAACCATGGTAAGATTATTGTAAATCTCAATGAAATCAATACCAGCAAAGGCCACTGTGGCGTGACCTATAATGATTAACACGAGCCCCACCAAGAATGTCCCGTATACCAAGGACAAGTATATGCCTGTTCTTTGTTTTTGTTTAAAGTGAGTTACTAAGGTGCTTATCAAGAATATCGATAGAAGCACGATAAGTCCCAACACGATGAAAAATAATATGAAGTGTTCTGAAGGGTTCATGAAGATAATGTAATACTCGTAAAATAAAAATTTTCCCAAAAATAACGTTAAAAAAATGAAAAAGAAAAAAGAATAATTATGTTCCGTTTATAACCTTACATCTTGGTACATATGCTTCTTGAACGGCATAGTTGTTAAAATTGATGGAATAATGATCTCTCCACTTCGCTTTAACGTCTTCCAACATGTCCTCGTACGCGCTTAGCTTTATCTTTCCTTCAGCACATATGGTTGTTCCCTTCGGAGTTGCCGTTATTTCTCCATCTTTTACGACAATCTGTCCGTCTTTTATGGTATATGCTGCTAGCGTGAACGCCTTCTGGATTGCGTCTCCATTCATGGTCTTAGGATCGAGCTTGTAAATTGCAAGGTCTCCGATTGCGCCCACTCCTAAATGTCCTCTATCTTTCAAACCTAATGTCTTGGCGTTTCCCGCTCGAGTTACCGTGCAGAGTTCTCCAAGCGTATATTCTCGATCGAGGTCTCCTAAATGCGTGGTTGTCGTTGCTTTTGGACTGCATTCCTTGAGTAATTCGTTCCTTGATTTCTTGTCCATTAACCACTTGTATACGGTAGGATAAGCAGTGAAAGGTCCACCGTTCGGATGATCAGTAGTTACAGATATTTGGAACGGATCCTTGACCAAGAGCATTAGTTCGAGACCGATTGCCCATTGAACGGCGTTAACGCCAACTTTCTTGTCAAAGAAATAAGGTACCACACCAGAACCCGATTCACCCTCAACTTGCCCGTTAACCCATTTTACGCCTGGTTTTGCGCCCCAAGGACTGGTTCCTCCAAGATGGTGCAAGGCAAATTCCCATGGGCCGTCTCCGGTCATGGTTGTAGTAGCGTATTTTGAAAATATCACTTGACCTGCATCAAGAGACATGTGTTTATGAGCATTAACATATTCTGCAACTTCTGCTGCGCCAGATTCGAAATTTGCCCAGCTATTTCCTGCGTAAGCGTTGAATTGACAATGTGTGATGTGTAATGTCCTGTTTCGGTCAGTTTTTGGTTCAATTGGTTCGCAAAGTTTGAAAGTGTCTATCGAATGTTTGACATTTCCCGGATGACCTAAATTATTGCAATGTACATGGATCGAATGTGGTAATTCCAGCATTTCGTTTGCCTTGGCCAAACTTTCTACGATTTGCTTCGGCGTCACGCCCCAATGGTACACATCGTCGTTGATCGATTCAACATTTTTTCCCCAAGCCCAGTTTTCCACTCCTCCAGGATTCACAATCTTGATGGCATAACCCTTCGTTGCTTTTAATATCCAATTGACATACGCTGCTAATTTTTCGATATTTCCTTCTCTTACATAATCCAAGACGTACCAATTGTTTCCGAACAATGGCATTGCCATCTTGTCTAAAATGGGCATGTCGTTAAATTCTTCGTGCGTATGTCGTGCTTCCAAGAGCGGCATGGCGGGCTCAACGACAGTCGTAAAGCCTAATTTAGCATATCGGTAACCCGTTATCCAAGTGGAAGGAACGGCAAATCCAGTGCCACTCCTCGTGATTTTCGTTCTCGGCTCGTTCCACTCAGGAGGTTTATCGTCGGGTCGCAAGGACCTGCCAACATTTACTTTGGTTCCTGCAACATGAGTATGAATATCCACGCCTCCGGGCATTACGATCATTCCCGTAGCGTCGATTACTTTTGCGTCTCCCTCATCAACTTTCTCGACAACGACACCGTTTTTCACATGAATCTCTTTTTTCTCTCCGTCGATTCCATTTAATGGGTCGTAAACCAATCCATTTTTAATAATAATTGAGTCTTTCATGAGAGTTTTCCTTAATTATAGCTATAATTTTGTTTTATTTTTTCACGCTTTCTGCATGAATCAATACTATTACTTGTAAGAATTTATTATTTTTATAAAATCTTATTATATTTGAAAGGAGAGTGCATTTTAACTATTTTACCCTGGAGTTATTATTAATATCCTTTTTTTCTTTTCTATCTTGTCATTAATAACCTTTCGTTGCCTTGTATTGAATCATGAGCTTGTCGAGATCGATTGGATTATTCACGTTTATGAAAGTTAAAAGTTTTTCATCGTATCTTTGTATATCTTCTTCGACGGATATGTAATTGATGTTCCAAGAGATATCCAAGAGACGTAATAATTTATAGTTTTCTTTCTTCACGCATTTTTCGGCCGTTATAAGAGCTTTTTTAATTGGATAGATTGCAAATAAAGGTTCTAAAAACGAGTTGTTCCATTGAGGAATGCAGCAATCGTAGCCAGATTCTTCACTCAGCATGAATTTAATGACATCGTATCTGATAAGTGGAGTATCACACGAAAAGATAAAGGCTTTATCAATTTGTTTTTTAGAGAGTTCTTTAAATATCGTGAAAAACCCAATCATTGGCGTTCGAACTTCCGGGTCCTTAACGAACTCCCTATCGTCTAATAGAAACGTGACGTTTTCGGGAAATTCAATTTTTTCTTTATAGGAATTAAGTTGTGTTTGAGAATGAGCAACGATGTATATATCGTTTTCGAACTTCCGAAGAGTCTCCAATTGATAGGTAATCAATGGTTTTCCGTGGAATTCAAAAATTCCTTTATCGGTCCCAAATCGAGAACTTTTCCCACCAATTAAAATCGCAAACGCAATGGAATTTTCACTTGTCGACATGAGTTCTTAGTTTCGGCTTGTTTTGTTTGCTCTTATTTTTAAATAATTAGGTTCAAAGTCTATATGAAATAATTAATAAACCTATAATTACTTAATTAATTGTAGAACAACCAAAACTCTCTTTTTGAAAAAGAACTATCATGTTCAAGAAAAATAAAATTAAAACGATTGATAAACCAGTCGAGCAATGCGCCGTTTTCGGCGTCACATGCGATGATATCGGCTATTCCGTTTCAAAATTGCTTTACGACGGCTTGATCGCTCTTCAACATAGAGGTCAAGAATCCACGGGTGTTTCTTTATATCACACGGGTGGAAATGGTATTTTTACCTATAAGAAGAAAGGCTTGGTCTCGAAAGTACTTAACAAGAAAAAATTGTCGCAACTCTGGGGTAATGTGGGTATAGGTCACAATAGATATGCAACCACGGGTTCCACGGAGTTTTCCTCGCATCACTACATCCAACCGTTTCACTTCAAAAACAACGATATGGAGTTTTCGTTCGCTTTTAACGGGACTATTCCCGTCTACGATAATATCAAACAAAAAATGGACGATATGGGGCGCATCTTTATCACCAACACCGATACCGAAGTAATGGCGCAATTAATTGCATCTATCGCTCAAGGTACGGAAGATTGGGTGGAAGTGTTGAAAGTTGCGAGCCATTTTCTAGAAGGATCCTATTCCTTGATCTTGCTTACCAACGAGGGAGATATTTATGCCATGAGAGACCCGCTTGGTTTCAAGCCTCTTTGCATAGGAGAACTAAAAACTGAAAAAAGAAACCTTTATTTTATCGCCTCGGAATCGTGTGCAATGGACGCTGTTGGAGGCACGCTAATAAGGGATGTAAAACCTGGGGAAATCGTCCATTTAAGCCATCAAAAAGACATTCACACCGAGATGATCATCAAGTCGAAAACCACGGCTCGCTGCCAGTTTGAATACGTCTATTTTGCAAGACCCGATTCGATCATCGATGGAATATCCGTGGCAAACGCTCGCTTGAATATGGGGATTCATTTGGCAAGAAACGACCCTTTATTGAAAGATCCCGAATTTAAGAAAAACGCCATAGTCGTTCCCGTTCCAGATTCTGGCAGAAGTGCCTCCGTTGGATACGCAAAGGAATCTGGCCTCCCCTATGTAGAAGGGTTGATGAAAAATAGGTATGTTTGGAGAACTTTTATCATGCCAGGACAACTTAAGCGGGATGCCGCCGTCAAGGAAAAGCTCAATCCAATTCGGAGCGTCATCGAAGGTAGAGATGTCGTTCTCATCGATGATTCCATCGTGCGGGGAACTACTACACGGCAGATAATTTCTCTCATACGGGCTGTTGGTGCGAAATCCGTAAATGTACGAATTAGCTGTCCGCCCGTCTTAAGCGCCTGCTATATGGGAATAGACTTTCCAACGAGCGATGAACTCATAGCCGGAAAGAGCATACGATTATTTGGAGAAAATTACGTGGAAGAAATAAGAAAACAAATTGGAGCCGACTCTCTGCTTTACCAAAGACTTGAAGACTTGCTTAGTTCAATTGGGATGACGGAAAATCAACTATGTCTTGCCTGTTTGACTGGTAGGTATCCCTTGGAACGAATTCAACACCTTGCAGATTCTGAAAACGCCATTAAAATGAACAGATAAACATAATTATTTATTTTTTATTTTTTACTTACCTATATTATTGCGTGTTAATGATCAAGTAGGTTAAATTTATAATATAGGTGCTTGATCGATTACAAAGGTAAACTCTTATATATTATTATGATCTTTATTAATAAAAATATTTTTGGTATCTAATGATGTTATTTGGTCATTATCTTGAAGAATTTAACGGAAGACCCGTGAGAGCTTTTATTGAAGAGTTTATAAAAAACAAGAAAGAAATAATAAATCCTGATCTTGTGTATTCCATCTCCACCCACTACGATTACGATGAATACAATTGGATTGATTTATTTTCCATATTTTTAAACCTACCTGGTGTGGAGAAAACTACTGCCATAATTATCGGTTGTTGGGAAGAAATTAATCATGCGCCTACTCAGATCGTCGAAGCCCTGGTTGCTGCAAAAAACAAGTTGCCGGGATTAAGAGCAATCTTTTTTGCAGATATTATCTACGAGGACAACGAGTTGTCGTGGATAAATCAACCTGACCTCACACCAATATTAAAAGCGTTTCCAAACTTAGAATACCTTGCGATTCGGGGAAGTAATGATCTTTCTCTTGCGGGAATTGAGCACGATAATTTAAAAACGCTTATTATACAGTCGGCAGGCTTGGATCGTTCGGTTGTTAACCAAATAATTGAAGGAAGATTACCCTCTTTAGAACATTTGGAATTATATCTTGGATGCTCAAGACAAGGAGCAAATTCTACAGTGAACGATTTTAAAGACCTGTTTTTTGGAAATCTATTTCCAAACTTGAAGTATCTTGGCTTAAGAAATAGCGAAATTGCTGACGAATTAGCAAAACTCATTGCAAACGCTCCTATTCTAAATTTAATTGAGGCGCTGGACTTATCGCTCGGAACATTATCTGACAAAGGATTGGAATCATTGCTAAACAGTTCCTTGTTAAAAAACCTGAAAAAATTGGATATATATCACCATTACTGTTCGAGCAAATTGCTCCAACGCTTGAATCAATTCGCAAAAACAACTGGAATTGATGTTGATTTCAGCGAAAAACTCTTGGAAGAACGCGATGAAGATATCGATTGGGACGACGATTACGAAGAAGACGAGGGCAGCTATCGATATGTAGCTTACATGGAATAGTCCTGTTTTTTTGCGAAATTTGAAAACCTTTATTCATACTTTTATGTGATAATTCTTTATCTTTCTAAAATATTAAAAATATACTAATTAGGTTGAAGATGATATAATTTGACAAATGACGATCACCTTAAAAACTTCGACGGGAAACCCGTAATAGATTTTTACGAGGATTTTGTAGAGAAGAAAAACGATACTATAAATCAAAATGTTGTATATAGGATATCAATGCCTTATGAAGACGACGAAAAATATAACTGGAACGACTTATTTTCGATGTTCATAAACGCTCCCGGTTCGGAAACCACGACAGCATTAATCGTTGGGATGTGGGGTGGATGGGAGGACATGACCGACACGTCTCCTGACAATGTCGTGGAAGCACTCGTTGCTGCTAGAAACAAACTTCCGAAGCTTAAATCGCTATTTATTGGCGATATCATAGTCGAAGAATGCGAAGTCTCCTGGTTGATTCAGACAGACCTTACGCCTATACTCAAAGCTTATCCAAACCTTGAATACTTCGCCATCAGGGGAAGTAACGAGCTCTCGCTCGAGGGCATGGCCTCTGATAGTTTAAAATCGTTGATTTTACAAAGTGGTGGGCTGGATCGAGATATCGTGCAAGAAGTTCTAAATGGTAATCTTCCTAACTTAGAGCACCTCGAGTTATGGCTTGGGAGTCAATACTATGGCGAAATTACCAATGTGGGCGACTTCAAGGATTTAATTGCGGGTCACCTGTTTCCAAAATTAAAATATTTGGGCTTGAGAAATAGCGAGATTACTGACGACTTGGCAAGAGAATTAGCAAACTCTCCTATCTTGGAAAGACTTGAAATTCTAGATTTATCGTATGGGACTTTAGGGGACAAGGGTGCCGAAGCCTTGCTTAACAGCCCCTTGATCAAGAATCTCAAGGAATTGGATCTGCATTGGCATTATTGTTCGAAAGCGATGATGGAAAAATTTGAAAAACTTGGCCTAGAGAAAGGTATTAACATTGACTTGGAAGAAGAACAAGGTGAAGAAGAAGAGCGCTATATTGTTATGAGCGAATAATATCTCACTTTTTTGCCAAACGATTTTTTATTATTAAATATGTGTTTATTACAAAATATAAGCATTTACAGAATAAATTAGATCATGGTATTCAATAAACGATTAGTTGAATTTGATGGAAAGCCCTAATGGACTTTTTAGAAGAATTTATTGTAAAAAAAAGGAAATTGTTAATGTGATGTATATCGCTATGTTGCAGTAAGCAAATAACCAACTTAAAGAAACCAAATTTCACTGAGAATATTTTTTTTCATTACACCATTTTTTAATTTGTACTTGTATGGATACAATGTCCCTTCTAGAGAAAAATTTTAAAAATTTAAATGTCAAAGATGGAATCGTCCTAATTGGAAATCCAAATGGTTGGAGAGTGAATTACTTTCAAAAAACCTTAGCTCAATTGAGACTTCCTCCCGCTACAGTCGTGAACTATAAATCTTTGATTAAGAAAGAAGTACATTTATCCGAATATGTGCGAGAGGGAACAATAGTCAAGATAGAATCTCCTGACCAAGATTTTAAAGTAGAAAAATTATTGTTAGAGCTTGGAGCGCCTTTTATTCAAAACGAATATAATCATCTAACCATCGAAGAAATCAGATCGTTAAAATTTGATTTAGGAAGGATTTTACCTCAACGCCAGTGGTATTTGGGTTTTTTAATTTTACTTGAAACCATTGAACAGCAATTAAATGGTTGCGAACAACATTACTTGCTTAATCATCCTTCAGATATCGGTTTGATGTTTGATAAATGCAATTGTTATAAAAAGTTATCAGAACACGAGATAAAGATGCCTATATCCTTAGATCCTGTGAATTCTTACGACGATCTTGTGGAAAAGATGGATGAAAAGGGACTTAATCGAGCTTTTATCAAATTATCTAATGGATCTAGCGCTTCGGGTGTCGTTGCGTATAGAAGAATAGGAACTAAAGAATTAGCAATAACTACTTCAGAAATGGTTCGAAATGGTAGTTCGTTAAAGTTTTATAATTCAAAACGGATGCAAGTATATAGAGAAACCAATGACATAAGGGATCTTATTAATTTTATCTGCAGTAATAAGGCTCACGCTGAAGAATGGTTACCGAAAGCAGCAATAAAAGATCACCTTTTCGATTTGAGGGTAGTGGTCATTGATGGAAAAGCTGAGCACATCGTTCCACGCTTGAGTCGAAATCCCATGACAAATCTTCATCTCTCGAACAAGCGAGGACGTTTTGAGGATGTCTTAAAAAGGTTAGGCATGGATGAATGGTCCTCTGCCCTTGTAACTTGCGAAAAAGCAATGTCGTGTTTTCCAAAATCATTTTATGCTGGTGTCGATCTTGTAATTATTGCCGGTTTTAGAGATCACGCCGTGCTTGAGATGAACGCTTTTGGGGACCTATTGATTGATCCAATTACCGATACTGTTTTGCCTTACTTCCAAGAAATAAAAAAATTATTCCGAATAGAGTGCTAATTTTGATAAACGCTAAGGAAATTATGGGGATATATGATATATTATTCGTGACCGTGGATAGCTTGCGCTACGATGTTGCTTGTAATTGCTTGAAAAAGGGAACAACGCCTAACCTTGAACGGCTCCTCCCAGAAAATCAATGGGAAAAGAGACACACGCCTGGAAATTACACGCTTCCAGCACATCTTTCATTTTTTTCGGGCTTTTTTCCAACACCAGAAAATAGGCCTAAGGCTTCTCGATTATTTGCCGTGAAATTTCCCCAAAATGACACCGTAAATTCGAAAACATTTGTATTCGATGCGCCAAATATCGTAAAAGGTTTTGAAAAACAGGGTTATCACACGATCTGCGTTGGCGGTGTAGGTTTTTTTAACAAGAGTAATTATCTTGGTAATATCCTCCCAAGTTTTTTTCTTGAAAGTCATTGGAAACCGCCCTTGGGAACAACTAGTCGAACTTCTACCGAAAAGCAAATTGATGTTGCGATCAAGAGCCTGACTCCGCTTGAACCTTCAAAAAGAGCATTTCTCTTTATGAATGTCTCCGCTACTCACAGACCAAGTCATATTTTCCTTGAGGGTGCGAGACGAGACTCTATTGAAACCCAAGAAGCCGCATTGGAATATGTAGACTTTCATCTTCAAAGACTTTTTGAGTTCATGGGAAAAAGAGCGCCTACGCTCGTCATAATCTGCTCAGATCACGGAGAAGCATTTGGTGAAGACGGATATTTTGGCCACAGGCTCTCTCATCCGGTCGTTTGGGATGTGCCATACGCAGAATTCCTTTTAGGGAGGGATAAAAAAGAGTGAATCAAACATCTGATGTAAGCTCGATCGAAGAACTATTTGTTAACGAACCATTCAAATCGTACGCTTACGCTTATCCTCATAAAACTACATATAGAGCATTTTCCCCTCCACTTCAATTAAAGGACCTATGGTCAAAAGAGAGAATAGACGCTTTGTTCTTATATTTTCACATTCCTTTTTGTGAAACTAAATGTTCCTATTGTAACCTATTTAGCACTTCTAAACAAATAAATGGACTCGTTTCGAAATACTTTGACACATTGCGTCGTCAATCAGAAATCATAATGGATATTTTAAAAAACGCCAAGATCGCCACGATGGCCATTGGTGGTGGTACTCCAACTCTCATATCGTCTTCTCAATTACATCAGTTATTCGACATTGCTAAAGAGATTTTTAAAGTAGATCCCCTTAAAGTACCCATATCCGTTGAAACATCTCCTAAAACAATAAGTCCTGAAAAAATCTCTATATTAAAAGAGAGAGGCGTGGAAAGAATAAGCGTTGGTGTTCAGACGTTCAACGAGGCTGAAACAAGAGCACTTGGCCGCTTGCAATCAAAGGAGGAGGTTTCGAATGCTCTAGATTTGATAAAATCTCACGATTTCAATCGATTAAACATTGACTTGATATATGGCATTCCCGAGCAAACCTTGAGTTCTTTTGTGCGATCGATTGAAAGCGCTTTAATTTACAATCCTGAAGAAATTTACCTTTATCCGCTTTATATTAGGCCATTGACTCCGTTAGGGAATAAAAAGAACGACAATGAGGACAAAAGAATTTTATTTTATCGAAAGGGTCGACAGATCCTCTTGGAGCATGGATATATGCAGCATTCAATGAGAATGTTTCGATTAAAAACAAAAGGATCCCCTTCTTGTTCAAGCTACTCCTGTCAAGAGGATGGGATGATTGGAATGGGATGTGGATCGCGCTCGTATACGAAAAAAGTTCATTATTCTGAGGAATACGCAGTTAAACAAGAGTCTATTTTAAAAATTTTAACAAATTATATAAAAAAACCTAATAAAATGTTCCAACAAGCATTGCACGGCATAAAACTCACACTAGAGGATCAAAAAAGGCGTTACGTGTTGAAATCGATTTTAAAAGAACCGGGTTTGAGCTTAAACGATTTTCACAAGTTCTTTAATATCGACGCTCTTGATGCAATGCCAGAACTCTTGCAATTAATGAAACAGGGTTATATTGACCAAGTTGGAAATTACTTAAAAATGACAGAACAGGGTTTGGAACGCTCTGATGTGATCAGTTATTGGTTATATTCTGATACCGTAAAGCAACTAATGGTGAACTACGAGCCATCATGAACTTGTCCATCTTGTATCGGGGTATTTTGAAAAGCTGTAATTACAAGTGTTCTTATTGTCCATTCCATCCAAAAGACGAAAATGAGTCCACGAGAAAAAAAGATCGGGAAATGCTAAAACGATTCGTGGGATGGATTAAAGAACATGAAGAACACGACTTTTCAGTCTTTTTCACTCCTTCGGGAGAGGCACTCATTAAGCCGAGATATCAAGAAGCTCTAATCAAATTGAGTAATTGTTCTCACGTGAAGAAAGTAGTCATACAAACAAATCTTTCTTGCGATTTAGATTGGTTAAACCGATTAAATCGAGAACGCGTGGCGTTTTGGACCACGTTTCATCCGCAGAAAGCATTGATTTCGGATTTCATAAATAAATGTCACCAACTAACGAATTTAAAAATTAAGTATAGCGTGGGTATTGTTGGCTTGAAAGAACATTACCGCGATATTGAACGATTGAGAAACGAACTTCTTCCAGAAATATATCTGTGGATTAACGCTTATAAAGATGTACCGCAATATTACTCTGCTCATGAAGTTGAGTTTTTAACGAATATCGATCCTTATTTTTCAGTGAACAACGCTTTGTACGAAAGTCGAGGACGATCCTGCAAGGCGGGAAAAAATGTGATTTCTGTTGACGGATACGGGCGTGTCTGGCCCTGTAATTTCGCTCGAAGGTCAATGGGCAACATTTATAAATCAGACTTAGAGGATATTTTAAGAGAACAACCGTGTGAAAACGAATTCTGCCATTGCCATATTGGTTATGTGCATTTGGATTACCTTGAACTTGAAAAAGTGTTTGGAGAGGGTATTTTAGAAAGAATACCAAAATCGTTTTCTTGGTCAAAACCACCAATTTAGAATGAAAATCAGAACTTTCTCTTCCTCTAACAGTTTTATTTTTATCAAGAATATTTTAAAAAAAGTTCATTTTTCTACCATATACTTTTATAAAGTATCGTTATATTTGATAAAATACCGAATTATAAAATTAGAATTGATGATATTATGTGGCGACATGGAGATGTTATAATAGAAAAAATTAAAAAACTTCCCGAAGGGTTATCAAAAAAGAAAACTCACATACTCGTGAAAGGAGAAATCACGGGACACGCACATAGATTCCAAGATCCTCGTTCAGTACAACTTTGGGAAGACAATGGTGCCTTATTCTTCGAAGTTCTAGAACCAAGCGCTTCATTAATACACGAAGAACACAACACGATTGAATTTAAAAAAGGAACTTATCTCGTAAAAATTCAAAGGGAATATACACCAAAAGAAATTGTAAGAATACGGGATTAAAACCTTCAATAATTATTTTTTATCACGGGGAAATAAATGAAAACTAATAAATATAAGAAGATTCCATCTTCAGAAGCAAAAAGTCTAATTATTGAGGAAACAACTTTAAAAGGGTTCGAAGTCGACGAGTTTCTCGACCTGCGAAAAACTAATATAAAACGACTTCCCGAAGATTTAAAAGCCCGGCGCATAGACGCAAGCGATTGCGAAAATTTAAAAACCCTCCCTCAAGGTCTTGAGTGTTATGAATTGATATTGCACAATTGTCCACTTGAAGAAATTCATTCAGACATTACGGTAAAATTCAAATTAGACCTTTCCAATTGTTCTCAATTAAAATCTCTACCGGAAAACCTTTCGGTCGGATCTTTAGTACTTCGGAATTGCGGTTCACTAAAAAAACTTCCCGAAGGATTGACTGTTAATTTCCTAGATGTTTCGAATTGTACATTCTCGGAATGGCCTGAGAACATTAATGTTGAATTTGGGAATTTCATTGCACGAGATTGCGAAAACATTACTACATTACCTGCTTCTCTAAATAACATCACGCAATTAGATGTTTCTAACTGTGTCATGCTTTCGAGCATTCCTGAAGGTGTTAAAGCCTCAGCTTGGATTGATCTTGCAAGAACACGAATCACCGGTCTCCCTAATTCGTTAAAGAAAGCAAATTTAAGATGGAGGGGTGTGCCCATTACTCATAGGATTGCCTTCCAACCCGAAACCATTACTTCTGAAGAAATCTTGAAAGAAGAGAATGTGGAGTTGAGGCGGGTCATGATAGAAAAGATGGGTTATCATACTTTTATCAAGGAAGCAAATGCCAAATTAATCCATGAAGATACGGATCCTGGAGGCCCCCGAATGCTTTACAAAATTGATCTTAAAGAGGACGAGCCACTCGTATGCTTGTCAGTGAATTGTCCTTCAACTGGAAGGAATTACATCATACGAGTACCACCAGATATGAAATCGTGCCACCAAGCTGCAGCTTGGATTGCTGGATACGACGATCCAAAAAAATACAAACCAAAAATCGAGACTTGAGTTGAATATAAAAGTGGTAAAAAAAGCTAATAATATCGATAATAATAATCTAGATTCATCTCCTATTAAAAAGTTGGAAGATGGAGAATCAATAGAAGTTAAGAGCAAAAATAGCAATAATGTTTATAAAATTCGATATACAGGGGGTGTCTACTCGTGCACGTGTCCTGCTTGGCAGTTTCAGAACAAACCCATTGAAACGAGGACTTGCAAGCACATAAAGGAATTCAGGGGAGAGGCTGCAGAAAAGAAAAGGACGGGATTTTCAAATTCAAAAACTTCGAAATCATCAAAAGCTTCGAAATCTTCTAAAAAATCAACTAAATCAAGTTCTCCAGGGGATAAATCACAATCAGAGATATCTGTAATGCTTGCACACAATTACCGGGATTACAATATTGATCCGACCGGCTGGTTAATGAGCGAAAAATTAGATGGTGTAAGAGGATTATGGGACGGAAACGAGTTTTACTCAAGACAAGGAAAAATATTTTATGTGCCTGATTGGTTTAAAGAAGGTTTACCATCCTTTGGCCTTGATGGTGAATTTTTCATTGGTAGAAAGCGCTTCGAGGATACATCATCCATTGTTCGACGACAGGATAAATCAGAACATTGGAAGCAGGTTAAATACCTCGTCTTTGATTCTCCCGACTTGGATGGTGTATTTACCGAGCGCTTCGAGACCGTTAAAAATTGGTTTGCAAGCAATAATTGCGAACAAGTAAATATTGTAGAACAAATTCCTTGTAAGGGTGATAAGCACCTTTGGGAAGAGTTTGAGAAAATCATATCTATTGGTGGAGAAGGCTTGATGGTAAGGAAACCGGATGACGAGTATTTCGACGGTCGGACGAACAATATACTAAAGCTCAAATCCGTATATGACGCAGAAGCGTGCGTGAAAGGGTATACTAATGGGACGGGTAAATACAAGGGATTGATTGGGTCATTAATCGTTGAAACACCAGAAGGAAAGGAGTTCAAGCTTGGATCAGGCCTTTCGGATCAAGATAGAGAAAATCCTCCAAAGATCGGATCTGTTGTAACATATAAATACACCGAACTCACAAAATACGGCATACCACGGCATCCTCGATATTTCCGGGTGAGAAATGATGTGGAATGGGAAGATATAATCAATTTAAAAACTCCTGAACGCCCCATTTCGAATATTACAATTAATAACAAAAAAACCCTTTCTAACAAAAAAAAATGTGATACCTCAAAGGAAAAAAAGAATTTTGATCTTCCTATAAAAAACACCTATTATTACGAGTTAGTAGACGAGAACTCGTCAAAATTTTGGGAGATAACAATCGATAAATCCTCCTTTACGACTCGATACGGTAAACTAGGTTCCAATGGTACATCAACAAAAAAACAATGGTCATCTCCAGAGGAAGCGGAGATCAAGGCTAAGAAACTTCGAGAAACAAAGGAACAAAAAGGTTATCTTCTAAAGTAAGTTCTTTTTTTTCTTATATTATTAAATTAACAACAATAGGGATATTCAAACTCTTTTTTTTAAAAATAAAAAGAAACAATATTTTTTACTTTCTGCAGAATTCTATAAAATTCTCGTAAATTTTAATACCGTGCTTACTCGATTTTTCTGGGTGAAATTGAGTTGCGATTATATTTTTATGCCCTACGATTGAGCTATATTCGACTTCTCCATATTGTGTAATACCGATGGAAATCCTCGTATCTTTAGGAACCACGTGATAGCTATGGACGAAATAAAAATAACTGTCGTCTGGGATGTTTTGAACTAAAAAATGGTCTTTATCTACTAACCGTACGCTATTCCAACCGATCTGTGGTATTTTATCTACCTTACTCTTTTCGAAAAGCACGACCTCTCCGTTGAAAACTCCAAGTCCTTCGTGAAGTCCCATCTCATGACTGATCGAAAATAATAATTGTTGGCCAAGACAAATTCCAAGTAATGGTCTTCTTTCTTGTACAAGCTCGTTAATAACCGGAACGAGTCCTTTTTCGTTTAGGTGTTTCATGGCGTCTCCAAACGCACCTACTCCAGGTAAAATCACGCCATCTGCTTCTAAAATTTGTATAGGTTCATCTGTAATGATCGATTCTACGCCCACGTGTTTCAAGCACTTGTAGATGCTTTTTAAATTGCCCATTTCGTAATCAATAATTGCAATGGTAAAAGTCACTTTTTACAACCTCGTTGGAACGCCATTCTTTGCGCATTCATTCTTTACGAATTTGATCGGATACTCGTTAAAGTGAAATATGGAGGCGGCCAGGGCAGCGTCGGCTTTTCCTATCTTGAAAGCGTCTATGATGTGTTGTGGATTACCTGCCCCTCCCGAAGCAATGATTGGCACGCCTAAACGCTCGCTAAACTCGCGCGTGAGCTCTAGATCGTATCCTTGTTTCACACCGTCCATATCCATCGATGTTAAGAGAATCTCACCGCTTCCAAGCTCGGTTGCTTTCGTTCCCCATTGAATGGCGTCCATCCCCGTAGGTGTTCTTCCTCCGTGGATGTAAACTTGCCACCAACAATAACGATTCCCAATCTTTATTTTCGTCTTGTTTTGAGCTTCTTCAGGAGAATTAACAAAAACTCTTTTTGCATCAATAGCAGTGACAATACATTGGGAACCAAAAATCTTTGCCCCTTCAGAAATTAAATCGGGATTTTTAACCGCTGCCGTGTTAAGCGAAATTTTATCGGCACCAGCTCGTAATATTTCCTTTATGTCTTCTACCGTGCGCAATCCTCCTCCAACGGTAAATGGTATGAACACTTCATCACCCGTTCTTTCTACCAAATCTATGAGTATTTTTCTCTTACTAGACGAGGCCGTGATGTCGAGAAAAACGAGTTCATCGGCGCCTTGTTCGTCGTAGAACGCCCCTAATTCGACGGCATCTCCAGCGTCTCTCAAGTTGAGAAATTTCGTACCTTTAACCACGCGCCCTTCTGTAACATCAAGACAGGGAATTATTCGCTTTGTAAGAACCATTATATTGTTATGAGAAAAAAGTATTAGAATGATTAAAAATAAGAAATGAAATTATTTGATTTTTAGCTTTTCAATCCATAATTATTCCCTTATTAATTTAGAATTTATAGAAACAAAATGATTTTGGATACGAATTTAATTTGAGGAAAGATACTTGAATAGTGCACCTACGAGCTGGCCCGTGCTGATCCCAGCGTCCCCTGGTGGGACTAGTTGGTGTTCTATAAACACTAGATTCTCTTTCAATACGTGGTTTTTTACTGACATGGAAATGGAATTATTATAAGCAACCCCTCCCGTTAAGCCTATTTTCTTGACACTCCTTTTGTTAGCCTCATTTACAGCAATATTAGCAAATTCTCTTCCGAGTTCAATTTGTGCTTTTGCGGCAATATCTTTCTTATTATTGCCTTCTTGAACGAGCCGTAAAACGTCTAATAAAAGCCTTGATGTGTCTATAATAATCATTCCGTCTTTTTCGAAAGACCTAACATTTAACTTTACGCTTTCTGGATTTCCTCTTGATGCCAGTCCTTCAAGACGCATTGCAGGTTCCCCTCTATATGTTTTAATCTTACAAGCACCCAAAACATAGGAAATGGCGTCAAGAACGCGACCCGTAGAGCTTGTTAAGGGAATTAATCCCGTAGGAAAACGCCCTTCTGCTTTATTAAATTGGGTAATCAAGGTCTTCAATTCTGTCTCGCCATATTCAAGATCATTTTCTAAGTTCAACCTTCTAAGAACCTCCTCTCCTTCTTTATTTCCTAATTCGTACAATAACATCGACGCCACCATTCGAGCAGGATATTTAGTGCAACGGTCCGCTCCTATCATTGGTTGATACTTTAAATGACCTACGCGATCGTATCCATCGTAAGAACAAGCTAAGATCTCGCCACCCCATATATTTCCGTCCAATCCATATCCCACACCGTCCGTAGAAATCACGACGACGGACTCTTCGGGTTGTATTCCATTTTCGGCCATCAAGCCCAATGCGTGAGCGAAATGATGTTGTATTGGATAAATAGGGATCTTAAATTGGCTAGCAAGTTCTTTAGCGTATTTTGATGTAATGAACTCGGGATGAGTGTCGCAAGCGATAAATTCGACTTCAGAGTCCTTGATTTGTAACAACGACTTTATGTGGAAAACAGCGTCTTTTAAAAAGTTGAAAGTCTCGAGGTGAGTTACATTTCCTATGTGCTGCGTGGGAAAAATGCGGTTTCCCCTGAGAATGGCTCCCGTCGTTGCGAGCTCAGGACCCGTTGCGATGGCTGCGGGAAGATCCACTTTAAATGGTAATGGAAGGTATTCTGGAACATACCCCCTAGCTCTTCGAATTATTTTACTTACATTACCGTGAACTCGAATAACGCTATCATCAGCTCTTTGGTAAATAGGTCTATCATGGAGTAAGAAGAAATCCGCCAGCGAGCCCAGTTGTTCGAAAATCTTCTCGTTGTTTAAGCTCATTGGGACATTAGAAGGATTACCACTCGTGTAAATTAACGGTTTTTCTCCAATGTAATCAAAAAGAAGATGGTGAATTCCCGAATATGGAAGCACAAATCCCACGTTCGTCAAACCAGGAGCTACTTGTTTGCTTAAAAAATCGTTATCTTGACCTTCTTTTCGCTCTAATAGGGTAATTGGCCTTCGGAACGATTCGAGTAATGTTTTTTCTGTTTGAGTTAAATTGAAAAAATCTTCGATAATGCTTAAATTCGGAACCATGACAGCAAAAGGCTTGTTTTTCCTCTTTCCCTTTGCCTTTCTTAATCGCAAAATAGTTTCATCGTTATCTGCCCGACACGCCAAATGCACGCCCCCAATTCCCTTCACGGCACCAATATCCCCCCTCTCAACCCTTTTTGCCACGATGTTGAGAATATCACGAAACGATTTAGTGGGAACGATATTGTAATTTTCATCGCACAGAAAATATTGAGGACCGCAAATTTTGCACGCAAATGTTTGGGCATGAAAACGTCTATTTTTTACGTTTTCGTATTCTTGAACGCAAGAAGGAAGTCCTTCGACGCACAACGGGAACTGAGACATGGTTGTTCGCTCCCTGTCGTAAGGCAAGGACGTTACGGTGGTAAATCTCGGCCCGCAGTGAGCACAAGCAATAAATGGATAATTCCAATATTTTTTTATTTTCGAATTTCTCATGTCTTCTAGACATTCATCGCAAGTGGCAATGTCTGGCGGAAGCGTGAGCCCTTTCCCTCGACCTTGCTCACTTTTGCGTATTTCAAGACCTTGAAATACCGTATCATCGTTGGCATTATTCACGAGGACTGATTCTATGTAGGAAATAGGGGGTTTTTTGAGCTCTAAATCTTTTGAAAATTGATTTAACGCCTCTGTTTCCCCTTGAAGCACCAATCGTACTCCAGCGTTTCCTTGGTTCAATATATATCCTTTCAATCCTAAACTTGAGGCAACATCAAACAAGAACGGTCTAAATCCAACTCCTTGAACGATACCCGTGATGGTAAATTCTTGCGTAATTCTCGACATTCAAATTATTTAAATTCGGAATGGAAAAAAAATCAACTGGTTTTATTTTTTAACATTAAAGATGAATTTTAAGCTTGCAAGACCAACAGGGTTCTCCTCTCTTTTTAAGCACTCGAGCACAATTCATACAATAGAATGCCTCACACTTGGGACAAATATAACTCGGACCAATTATCGGGCCCTTATGGACAACGCACATGATCTTCGGTTTTTCAATTCCCATTTGAGATTCAGTTTCTTCAATTTCCTTGAGTCTTGTTTGTGTGTTCTCTGAATGTTTGAATTGCAATTCATTCGTCGTTTCTGAATTCTTTCTAACTTTATGAGCACGGTCGTTCGGATTGGGCAAGTTTCGCAGCATCAATGTGGCACTGGAATTAGTTGATTCATTAGTAAGTGGTAGCTTAGATAGAGAACCATTTCTCCTCTTGACAATTATAACTCCTATTATAAATACTGAGATCCCTATTGTGATAAGTATAACGGTCATGACGACTATAAAAAAGAAATTTAATTGACTATCGCTTGCAGAAATGTCTCTAACCTTCAGGCTTATCGTTTTAATTGCCGAATCTCCGTTTCTGTCAGTCACGGTAAGTTTTACTTCGTAATTGCCTACCATATTAAATTTATGTTCCGAAAATCTCCCTGAAGATGTCGTATTGTCACCAAAATCCCATTCAAAATTTAGTGGATCGTTACCTTGCGTTCCGTTATATGTAAATAATACTGGTTTTCCAACTTTTATATTACTTTCATTCAAGAAAAAGTCAGCAACGGGTTTCGTATCGATCTCAACGATAATGGATATGCTTTCAAAACTTGAGTTGTCATTTATATCCATTACTTTTAAAGTAACAGAATAATTTCCACTTACAGTATATTTATGAACACAATCTTGTATGGAGTTATTACATCCATCTCCAAAGTCCCACAGAAAAGATAAATGTCCATTTCCCCCGGAAGCTTCGCAATTAAACCGCACGAATTGTCTTTCCATTATGTTAGTCGTATTTACGATTAAATCGACACTTGGAATCGAATCGATTATGGGATGATTATCCAGACTTGTAGCGGTTCCAGTTATGTAATATGGAACGTTACCCGTTCCATTTCCCGCATCGTTTCCAGCGTAATCGTGCCAAAAATTTCCAATGGTTTTATTATCCCAAGCATTAAAAACTCCATCATCAATAGCGTTAAGACCATTACTAACAAGCGAATTGAGATATATTAAATTTCTTTCACTAGAAGTTATATTAATTCCACATATTTTATTATTTATAATACTATTAAGCAAGATAGTGTTATTATCACCCTGCGTAAAAATGCATATTCCGTACCTTAAATTTTCATATATTTGATTGTTAATGATCGTGCAATTCCATGTTATTAATCCCACACTTATACCATCTAAATTTTCTGATATGATGTTATTTTCAATTCGATTAAAATTCGAATTCAACACGGCTGCAATACCGATATTTCCGTTTCCCCAGGCGATATTATCAGTCACGTTATTTGAATTAGAGCCCCATATTAAACATATTCCGTAATATATATTATGGTATGCTTCATTTTTTAAAACCGAATTAGAGGAGCTCCAAAATGATAGACTAATGCCAACACTATTATTGTGCATAACATTATCGCAAATGATGTTATTATTACAATAATAATTGAGTGAAATCCCGTTATATTCATTATATGAACAATTATTTTCAAAAATCATCCCGTTCGAAACATTAAAAAGTTTAAGTCCTGCGTCGAAATACGGATAAACACCCAAACTCGAGTTGTAGAGCGTGCAATTTCTCACGACGAAATATTCATTAGAATCCACGATCTCGATGCAACTACTTGCGTTATTTCCATTAATCTTCAGGTTTTCGATGATATACGGGTTGTTTTCCGATCCATTACCGCTACACCACGGCTGAATCGCCGCCCACGACCAATTGTGAGCTCCAACTCCCTTCGCAGATCCATCAATGTATATGGTAGCCGCAGAATTGTTAAAATAAGAAATTTTAGTAATTACATCAATGGATATTTCATCAGAACTCTGAATAAACGATTTAAAAGTTAAAGGAATTAACATGAAAGGTATGGCCAATAAAAAACTTAATAAGACAATTTTTAACCTTATTTTATCATACTTCATTTTCCTAACTACCCTGTTATTAGATCACATCAAGAACCCTGGATCTTTCTCTTGATTAATTCCTCGTATATTTAAATTTACATCAACAACGATAATTTTACAACATCTTTCCTTCTTTATAAATCCCTTTGGCATAAAAGTGAACTTTATTGATCACGATAGATAGAGACTACCTTATTGGGATCCTTAGATTTATTTGAGTTATGTTTAATTGGATGAAAGTATAATTCATCTTTTGATAACATTAAAAGATGTGAGAAAACAAGATGAGTAAAAAATACGAACATAAGATCGATACCCTCAAGGGACACGAACACAATCAGGGCGGATACTTGCATTATGGAAAGAAAAAAAAGAAATCGAAACCAAAAGCTAAAACGGTGAGTCAGAAAAAAAAAGAATTGAAAGAATATCAAAAACAGGTTGATAAAAGCAATAAAATTTGGTAAATAATTTTTTTTTCGTTAATTTTTTGTTCTTAACTAATCTTTTAAAAATGGACATTATCTATTAAAATAAGAATACGAAAAAAAAAAAAAAATAATTTAAATCGGGTTTATCCGATTTTTGCTAACACGTCGTTTGCGCGAACCCTGTGGAATTTCAAGCCGATCTCGTCGGCGCTTATACCCATGGCGAGGGCCAATAATTCCGTCAAATATAAAACCGGAATGTTGTATTCCGTTTCGTATTTCTTGGAAAGGTCTCGTTGTTGAGTGTCAAATTGTTGGAAGCAGGCCGGGCAGTTTGCGACGATCACATCTGCTCCCGATTTTTTAATGCTATCCATCTTTTTCTTCAACACTTCAGCACCGTGTTCGGGGTACGCGTTGTTCACTGCGGATCCGCAACATAAGGCCAGCTCGTCGTAATCAACTACTTGAGCCCCAGTTGCAGCTACGATTTCCTTCAAGTTTTTAGGTCTGATTGGGTCGTCGGATTCCATCCACTCTACGGGACGCATGTAGTGGCATCCAGGGTGACACGCAACTTTCAAACCGCCGAGTTGCTTGATAATCGCTCCCTTGACCTTGTCAAGGTTGGCCTTGATTACATCAACGAAGTGTTTGACATCGATTGATCCCTTGAATTCCTTGCCAATTTTCGCTAATTCGATGTTAACTTTGGCCTTCTTGTTGGAATCGTGCTTTAATTGGGTGGAGACACCTCTCAAGGTGTTCGCACAACCGTTACACAACGAAATAATGTCTTTCCCTTCGGATTCTGCCAAGCAGAGATTTCTCGCACCAATTGCCAACCAGGCATCGTTATCGAAACTTTTCATGCCAGTTGGATCGGGACAGCAGGAAAAAGGAGCTTGCGAAGTTTGCACTCCGATTTTTTCAAAAACTTTTCTCGAAGCGGCTTCGATAAAGGGAATCCTGTTTCCAATAGTACAGCCTTCAAACATTTTATATTCTGTCATTTTTTTAACCTCCGCTTATTTTAATTTCTTGTCGGCACCGATGTTTTTCAATAAGGTTTGAAGTTCGTTTACATCGGGAACCGCAACAGGTGGCAATCCTAATTGCTCTCGCCTTTTTTCAATGGCGGGTTGGGAAGGAATAGCCTTTGCGCTATCGTAAATCGCTTTTGCTTGGGCGTAAATTGAATCTGGTGCATCACCTTTAGCAGTGCTCACATTCTTCAAGAACGAAAACACTTCCGTTAACTCGATGTGCTGTGGGCACACCTCGTCGCAGGTATCGCAAACGGTGCATCCCCAAATCGCCAATTTATCGGCGTTCAAGAGCAAATCCTTGAATCCCAAGAGAGAACCGAGAATGATATGTCGAGGGTTGTAGCCAGATGTTCCATAAAAGTCCATGGTAACGGCAGCAACCGGACAATTATCAGTGCAGCGATTGCATTGATAACAATACTTAATGGCTTCAGATCCTATGTGGAAATCCATTATTTGTTTTCTAAATTCAAAATCTAATGACATTTTTTTTTCACTTTTTTCGATTTTTTTTTCAATATTTATCGTTTATAAGTGTTGGTTTTAACCCGTGCAAGGGCAGTCATGTCCAATCTATATTTTGTACTGGACAATCAACCTAAACCAACGTTCAGCTTGCGAGAGTAAATCTCTTCGCCCTGCTCGTCAACAACCGTGACATGAGCAGCGCAGGATAGTCAGCAATCAAAGCATCTGACTATCATTTCCAAGACATTTACTACTCCTTCTGGTACATCACTCATCTTGTTATTTCACTTCGAACATTTAATTTTGATTTTAGTACATTTATTTGATCCACGGATCTGGAAGCTTCAATCCGTCCAGTGCCTTGTCTTCGAACACCTGCTTTGCTACATGCATGAGGGTTTTTTCGATACCGGCGATGTTGTGATTCGTCGCCACCAGCAGGTTGGCCTTCTTGCACATGCCTTGAGCGTCGGAC
>JAFGGO010000094.1 GCA_016930515.1 Promethearchaeota archaeon
GATATTTTAAAAAAAAGCAAGATGATGGGTTTCTTAGGATTGATTTTCCTGTTTTTAAATCTAATTATCGTTAATCTTGTCCTATAAAAATATACATAATATTTTTTGCCTCTCGCTCAAATCTTTTTGGTTTTTGGGTTAATATTATTGTTAGCAAAATCTTTGGAAAATTTTTAATGATTCAACGAAAACTCATTCTATATTTTATTAAATTAAGCGATACGAAATAAATTCATAATAAATAATTAGAAGATAATTATCGATAACTGACATTTCATCGCTCAACAATTAATAGGAAGTTCCTGACCTTTTCTATTTAAATAATCTTTTAAATAACCCGGTTGGATTTTTATTTCGTCGTATAACCAATTAAGTAATCTCATTTTCGAATTGTATATTTGTATTTCTTCTTCGATCAAGTCGATGTGCATGAGATGATTCCACTTTTTTTTGTATTATTAATATTAAAAATATGTCTCGTTAATTATTAGGAAGAGTAGTACCGAAATAGTATACTGATGTTATCACGATGGCACATGCTCAAACGAGGAATACGAGTGTTTTTAGGAAAAAAAGGAAGAATAACTTAGAATTTGTAGGGAATTTTTTCTTGATTTTCTAAATCTAATTCGTTCACAATGATAATAGTCTTTAAGATCTTTCGTTCCTTGGTTTTAAAATCAATTTCCTGAATTTGAAGAATACCCTCGTCGTTTTTTGGAATGTACGAAAAGATCTCTTTTAACACGTCCTCCATTGAGTAGCGATTTATTCTCAAATTCTTTTTTTGAACGCCTTCAAATATGCCCTTATAAAACTTTTTATATAGCTCCATTTTTTAACTCTACCCCAATGGTTGTTAATGTGAATGTTAACTTAACAAAAACCTCAATTACCTGTCAAATAATACATGATCATTCGTGCTATTAAATGTTAGCAAGTCACAAAACTTTTAAACAAAAATGTATGAAACTGAACACAAATTCTTTCAATGTTTATTAAAAAAATTAAAGAACACACCCTGAATATAATTCCTAATAATAAAGAATAAGGAAAAAGAAAAAAAGTAAAATATGATTTCTATATCAATTTTTCAGGAGGTTGTATCTTTAGGATTTCTAAGGATGCTGGAACTTCAATAAAGTAATACCCTTTCTTTAGGAGCTTTTTGTGTATTTTATCTATCGTTTCTGGTATTAACTGTTCGTAAACAATCAAGGCAAAAGCTATAATACCAGTAACAAATAAAGGAAGGAAAATCAATATTAATGGCGTCAGAATTGCGACGTCTCCTGGATTAAGCACGCTAAAGCACCTGACTATAATATTATAGAGGAGTATAACTGTCGATAATCCTGTAAACGCTTCTAATAATCTTTCAAATAAAACATATGTACCTCTTAGGGTTGGTGTCCTAAGATCGTTTGGAAAAATTCTATAGAACATTACTCCTGAGTCTTCCAACAACCATATGGGCAAAGCTAAGAATAATGCTAAGAACATGAAAAAAAAAGTACCTAAAAACATTGCTTCCGCCAAGTTCAAGGTACCAGCAATAATATCCGTTTGAACCCCCCTCATATTTGCCCTAAAAAGTGGACCCATTCCTATATTAACCAAGTAGGCCGCGATGGTAAAAGAGAAGAATCCTATAGTCCAAGATCTTTTTATCAATATCCAAGTAGTTCTTTTTTGCTCTTGTCTTATCATTCCGTATTCTGGAGCGTTTCTTCCTAAATAAGAGATTTTATGTAGTTTGATATATCCCGTGAGAATCAAGGGTGCGATTTTAAGAAATAATAATAATATTACAACTGGGAGCAGGTACAATATCAAAATATCCGAGATCAATGGACCTGGGATGATGACAACGAACTCAGTTAAGTATTCGTCTGGAATGAACGGATTCTGGATAAGTTTCAATCGAAATAAAATGCCTGCGATAAAAATTAGAGAATATACGAACAGCGACAGGATTAATCCAATATATATCCATGTAAATTTTTTTTCTATTTTGAATATTTCTTTTAATTTCATAATTATCAGGTTATACTATTGATTTTTAAAATTATCGAAGAGATTGAATTCAATGAATATATTTGGGATGGAATTCCATATTAAAGAATTGAAAGATCAGGCCGAATGAAATAAGTAAAAGGAAGAACTTTAATAGTTAATGTCAAACAAAATTAATATAGCAGAACCAGAAGAGGATCTCAGATTCATTGATGTTCATTGTCACTTGCCGTTTCCTCGTCCTAAGAACGACACGCTTCCTTCCGACGAGGAGCAGTACGAGTCTTATTTCAAGATCGGTGGCGTATACTTGATTACTTGCTCGATTGATATGAAAACCTTGCGTTTAATCCTTCCATTTGTCAAAGGGAAAAAAAATATGGGATTCACATGTGGATGGGCACCTCAGACAGTGACATATACACCTAAACAGCAATATCTAGATGAATGGAAGAAATGGATCGAATATGTAACATACAATTCGAACGATTTCTTGGCCATTGGGGAGGTTGGTCTAGATTTTCACCACGCAAAAGATCTAAACAAAAGAAATCAGCAAGTTGAAGCTTTAAGGAATATTTTTGAAAAAACCGAAGACCTTGGAAAACCTTATGTTTTACATGTGAGAAACGCCACAGAATACGAGCGTGATGAAAATACTCCGGATCATTCCTTTAACGAGAAAGATGGCGCAAACAGGGAAATTCTCAAGATTTTAAAAGAATTCAATATAAAACCTAAAAATGTAATGTGGCACTGTTTCTCCGGTCCAGAAGAATACGGAGAACGCTTAGCGAAGCAAGGATTCCTTCTTTCTGTTCCAAGTTCTTCGTTTGGGTTTATCCGATGGCGGAAGGCTTTCGGAAACGCTCCTTTGGGATCATTAGTAACCGAGACCGATAGTTATTATCAACATCCTTTTAAACGAGGTCCCGTGAATGTACCCTCTAACGCTCGTTATTCAATAGCTGCTATCGCTCACGCTCGCAACGAACCTCAAAAAAAAGTAAGTAAGATCACTGTGGCAAATGCCGTTAAATTCTTTAGATTAGAATTGTTATAATTATTTCATATTAATCTTTTATTTAATAACCGTATTATGATTTAAAAAGATAGTAAGAAAAGTAAAAATCTAAGTGGAAAGATTAATCAATGAATGTTCTACGAATTTTAAAGGATTGTTTGCGTATCCTGAAAAATCCAACCCTCCGAGTTTATTGAGTAAATCCTCGGGGATCTGGGTTTCTTTCAACCATAAAGAAGTCAGATTCATCAAGGCTTCGAGCCCTTTCACTTCCATTATCTCATTTTCTCCAATATCGAGAGTGTGTAGATTACTTAAGGTTTCGAGTCCTTTAATTTCTCTGATGTTATTTGAAGAAAGAAATAATTTTTCCAAGTTTACCAGAGAGACCAACCCCTTGATTTCGGTAATGTCGTTTTCCTTGAGGTTTAAGATTTTAAGATTCGTTAGAGTATCGAGCCCTTCAATTATTTGTATTTGGTTTCCATTTAACCATAAGGTTTCCAAGTTTTCTAAAACCTCCAAACCTTTTATTTTGGATAACTGGCAGTTATTTAAATATAATTCCCTGAGTCCCATAATGTGTTTTAATCCAGTGATGTCTTTGATGGGATTTCCGCTTATGTTCAAAATCTTAAGGTTCATAAGCCTATCTAAGCCTGAGATCTGCGAAATTTGATTTCCCGAAAGCCAAAGCGCTTCGAGATTCTCTAAATGTTCGAGGTTAAAAATTTCTGTAATCATATTCCAAGAAAAATCGAGCTTTTGCAAGTTTTTAAGTTCTTCAAGACCTTCAATTTTCGTTATTTGATTACCTCTGAGGTGCAATTCCTTCAAATTTTTCAAGGCATCAAGACCTTTTATTTCAGAAATCTCGTTGCTTGTCAAATGGAGAACCTCTAAATTGCTCAAACCTTCCAGACCGGATATTGCTTTTATGTTATTACTTCCAATGTTCAGTATTTCGAGTTCGTGGAGCTTTTCCAACCCTGTGATGGCTGTAATTTCGTTCGAACTAAGCTCTAAATTTTTTAAACCCTTAAGTTTTTTAAGGCCTTGTATTTCTTCGATATTTTTTATCTCTAACAATCCTAAATCTAAAAAACCGTCTTTCATCTCGTAGATTGTGCCATTAAATTCTACTTCCGACATTTAAATCCCTCGTTAATTTTCAATTATCAGTTAAAAAATACTGATAATTTTCATATCAACACTTCTTAAAATGTCATAAAAACTTATAAATTCTTGGAAATTTGAATATTGTGCTTGATACGACTCTTTTTCATGTACAAAGGCATGTATATCTCGTATCGTTTAAGAGATTAAATAAATTCATATTCATTAACTTTTTCTGATTAAAATGATTCTTTCACATGTGTTTTCTACATACGAGGACTCAAGATGAATGAAAGATGTCGTGATTGTGGAGAGTGCTGCATTGAAACCGAAATGCCGCTTTCAAAAAGAGATATCGAAAAAATATTCATGCATCTTGATAAAAAAACTAATTTGGAAGATTTTGCAATTAAAAACAAGGATGGCAACTTTCAATTGAAGAATAATGGAAATTATTGTTTTTTTTTTGATAAGAAAAATAAAATTTGCTCCATTTACAATTTCAGACCCTTAGGTTGTCAGTTTTATCCCTTAATTTATGATGTTGAAAAAGATGAATGTGTTCTTGACGATTTATGCCCGAGAAAGAATTTATTTATCCTTGAAGGTCGTGAATTTCAAATTAAATGCAAAGATCTCAAGCAGTTTATAAAGAATGAGTTAAACATTTCATCTGATTAACTACTATTCTTTCTGTTTTAATCGTTCTTTTTTCGCTTTCCTTCTATCTTCAATTTTTTCCTTTTGGTGTTGTATTCGCTCTTTCAACGAGATATGTTCGGCTTGTTCATCGTGTCTCCTGAGGTATAAGTTATCGTATTTTTCTCTTAAGGTATCATAATCTCCAACATGTTCTTTAATTACGCTTTCTAGGTTTTTTTCGAAAAACCTGTTTTTTTTAAACTTTTTTGCGGGAATTCCCACATAAATCCAATCTTTCTCGAGCACTTGACCTACTGTTGTAGCAGAAGCTGCTGCAAGAACGCAATTATCCTGAACCTCCGTACCGGGCATGATAATAGCGTGTGTTCCAATTCGAGAGTTATCCTTGATTGTTGTCTTTCTTATAATTAAAAGATTGCCTACAATAACTGCTGACTGAATAATTGCTCCCTGTCCAACCACGACATTATTACCAAATTCTATAAATTCGCAATCTACCCATCCTTCAAAAAGCGAGTTGGAAAACTTCGTTTTGACACCAAACATTTTAAAACAAAGATTGTCCAAAAAGGGAAACGGAAATTTATGGGATAACCAGATAGGCCATCTTTTGATGATATTCCTTATGTTCCAATAACGATAATCCTTATCTGAGGGATCGCGAAGAAAAACTCCTTCTCGAGGTTTGTGGATTAAATTAACGAATCCTAAGAGTAATTTAGCAAACACAAGCGATACCAATACGGCTGTTAGATACATTATGAATAATACCAAGGGAAGTAATAAATAAAAATGAATGTCCCGCCACGCAAAAATAAATTGCCAATTGTACATTTCCTGCCAAAACACCCAAAATTCAAGCAAGATTGAAGCCATGCTAACCCACATTAAGAACGCATAAAGTAATGCGTATTTTTTCTTGACCAATATGGTTGTTGTAAACGGTCCTGCTTGTATTGATGATGGTACGCTCATTTTTTAATCGTCTTTTTATTTATTTATTCTTGGGTGATTAAGTCTTTCTTATCTTCGTCAATATTTACCTCGTGCTTTACTTCATAATAACTCTCGTTGTCGACATCGCGCATTTTGATTATATCTCTTCTTGATTCTGCATACTTGTTTTCTTTTATCTTCTGAGGTGGTACTCCCATATAAATCCATCCCTCTTCAAATATTTGATTGTAATTAGTAACTGATAGTGCAGCGATAACCGTGTCCTTTCCAACAATACTACCTGGAGCAATAGTGCAATGTCCGCCAAGAACAACATAATCGTCTAAAATAATTTTCTTGATTATCAAGTAATTACCAACGATCATTGAACCCATCAATGTCACGCCTTGTCCTACTAAAACATTTCTTCCCATCTTTACAAATTCTAAGTCGCACCACGCATCGTGTAAGTGGCTTGAAAAATCGAGATTTAACCCGAACCAGCGAAAACCGAGTATGTCGATAAGGGGCGTCGGAGAATTGTTCATGAACCATATAACCAGCTTTTTTATTTCAGTTCTTAAGCACCAAAATTCAAAATCCGAGTTTCCTTTTTCGGCGAGAAATATTCCTTCTTTTGGTTTATGAATGAGGTTTATTAAAACAAGAAATAACTTACTTAAACATATACAGGATAAAATGAACAAGTAATACATTGCAAGGAGTATCAAGGGAAATAATGCGATTTGGAGGATCCATAATAAGGGATTTTCGTTGACCGCAAACCAGATGTATTGATAAAAAACGACCCCTACAAAGAAACCGCTCAGCCATAATATGGGAATATAAATTATTAGGAATTTTACGCTCATCCTGCTAATTGCGCTACTCGTGGTAAAATCGAGTAAATAATCGTCCTTAGACTCTTCTATTTTAACCTGTTCTTCCATATTAACAGTTCTATCTTCTTCTTCAGATTCGATCATATCAATCCGTTTCCTTTATTCCCTCATTTTTCATCAAATCCTTTTTTAAAGAAGCGAACTTGTTTTTAAGTTCGTCATCTCTTTCCAAATCTTCCTTGGTTATTTGCAAGTATTCCATTGTTTTTCTCTTAAATATTCTACGTAAGGGAATTCCATAATAGTAGTTATCACCCTTGACGGCGTTAAATTTTGATGCAGAGGCTAATGGTAATAAGTATGCGTTGTCGTTAATTTCGCATCCGGGGGAAATAGCATTTGATGCCGCCATCGTAACATTATCGCCGATTTTAACTTTAAAATACGAAATATTTCCAAATGTTCCATCAACCATATGCGATGTCGTGATGCTATTTGGTCCGATGTAGCTATTCTCTCCAATTTGTATAAATCTATCTCCGCATACTTGTTCTTCCATCGTTGATCCCTTACCAATTTTATTGGAACCAACAAAATTATACATCCACCTGATCAACCATGGAAGTGGACCCTTGGAAAAGGCATTTTTTGGATATTTAATCATAAACGATCGAATGTGATAAAAATTCAATATCCTACTTGGAATATTACGAGGGATGACGCCATTTTTTGAAGGTTGTAGCTTTTCGCTTAAATTCCACCAGAATCGAACGATTAAAGCGACGAAAAAGAGGTGTGTTAAATAACAAACAACTACAACTATTGGAAAAGCAATGAAAGTTATTAAGGATAATGGTTCGGTAAATAATGATATTATACTTTTCGTTTGTAATACATAAGGATATAGAAAAAATAATGCGTATAAAAAGAAAATAATGCTTGGAACGAAAAACGATCCTAGATATGTTGTAAAAAAGGTGAGTATATGCCAATAAGGTTGTTTCTTTATCTCTTCTTTTATTACTTCTTTAGTCCCGTTTGAGTTTTGATCGGTTTCTTCATAATTTTCTTCAAGCAATAAATAAATACCCCATAAATATCCGTAATTTTAGGGTTCAAACCCTTTTATTAACCTTCTTTTTTCTTCTTCCTTCTTTTTTTTTAACAAGTGTTTTCGTTCCTTCCACGATAGGTCTTTGTCGTACCATTTAGTGAATTTTTCTTCGTACTCATCTCGAAGTACTTCGATGTCTTCCAAGTTTACAATCTTCTCTTCTATATTATCTTCAAAAAATCTATTTTTTTTATATTTTACGGCTGGTGCGCCAAGATATATCCAACCCTCTTCTAGAACCTGTCCAACAGTAGTTACCGAGTTAACGGCGAGCATGCAATTCTTTTTAATGTGCGTTCCAGGCATGACTACAGCATGGCCTCCAATCCTCACATTATCTTCTATAATTGTCTTCTTAACGATGAACAAGTTCCCAACTATCAAAGCCGACTGAACGATACTCGCCTGACCTAAAATCACATTCTTTCCAAATTCGACTAATTCGCAATCGACCCATCCTTCAAAAAGGGAGTTCGACAAGCTTGTTTTTACTCCGAACATTTTAAAACATAGATTATCTAAAAATGGAAGGGGAAATCTATGAGATATCCACGCTGGCCACCATTTGATGGTATTTCTTAAACTCCAAAATCGATAATCCTTATTAGATGGATCTCGAAGAAAAACGCCTTCCCGAGGCTTATGAAACATTTTTACGAATATCAATAATAGTTTTGCAAAAATTAGTGAGATTAATATTGATGTGATGTAAATAAAAAAGATCATGGGAATGAGAAAAATATAGAAAAATATTGGCGGAAAAATTTGGTACGCAATTTTCCAATAGAAAAAAAACTCTATAATAGCTGATAACATTGAGATCCAGAACAGAAATAGGTAACATATAAGGTATCTTTTTTTTACCAACACTAATGAAGCAAATGGACCTGCTTTTAAACTCGCTGGAACGCTCATTCGAGTTTTCCTCCATTGTTAGTGGCTAATCCTTTTTTATCCTCATCAATATTTATTTCGTGATTCTTTTTATATTTCCTAAGACCATCAACATCTACAATTTTTATAATCGGTTTTCTTGATTCGGCAAATTTATTTGGTTTGAGTTCGATAGCAGGAATGCCAAAATAGATCCACCCTTCTTTAAGTACTTGCATGAAATTAGTTGTAGATAATGCTCCAACTACGGAATCTGATCCAATAAAAGTTCCAGGGGAAATTGTAGCGTGTCCACCGATAACCACATAATCGTCTAAAAAAACCTGCTTAATGATCAAATACTTTCCAACGATATTTGCACTAAATATAATCGATCCTTGTCCTACTAAACCTTTTCGTCCTATTTGAATGAACTCTGGGTCAACCCATGCGTCGTACAAGCTGCTAGAAAAATCCATTTTAATACCAAACCAACGAAACGCCCAAGCGTCTATGAACGGAATTGGAGAATTACGGGTAAGCCATAATCCTATTTTTTTTATAGCAATTCGCAAACTCCAATAGCAATAATCCTTATTTTGTCGTTCAGCAAGGAAAATACCTTCCTTTGGTAAATGAACGAGATTAATTATGATGAGAAATACCTTACAACAAATCAAAACGCCAAAAACAAAAACCACATAAATTATAAATGCTTCAAATGGAAATATTACAATTATTAATATAAATCCAAACAAATTTTCGCTAATGAATTTAAATGCGATCACGAGTGCTTCAAAATACATGTAAAATACAATTATTGCCCCAAAACCCCCTATCCAAAAAATAAGTAAATAAACAAAAATAAATCTCGAATTTACCTGACCCAAGGCGCTACTCGTGGCAAAATCAAGCCGGAAATCCTTTTCGTCACGATTTTTATTGGCGTTCTGAAGATTTTTTTCGTTAATCATCGTTCTTCTTGAGATATATTTTTATTATCTTCTTGTATATTTCTTGGTATTTCTTGATTTATTTTCATTGATGTTCCAAGTTTGATTTGTTCGGGAGATAGTGCTAAATACTTTTGAATCTTCTTTATCGTTAATTTTCTCATGGGCACGCCAAAATAATAATTCTTTCCGAGTACATTGAAATGCTTACCCGCATGGGCTGCTGGTAACAAGACAGAATTATCTCCTATTACACCTCCAGGACCTGTGGCGTTCCATCCGCCCATCGTAACATTCTCTCCAATTTTAATTTTAAAATTTGAAATGTTCCCAAATATTCCCTCAACAACATGAGATGTAAGCACGGAATTTACTCCTATATAGACATTCTTTCCAGTTTCTAAATATTTATCTGCACATACTTGCTCCTCTATTGTAGTACCTTTCCCAAGAGAATTAGTTTTCACGAAATTATATAACCAAGTTGTTAACCACGGAAATAATCCTTTTGAAAACATGTATTTTGGATATTTTATAATAAAAGAGCGAAGGTGGTAATAATTTAAAGTCTTGCTATGAATGTTCCTTGGGATGATACCGTCTCTTGAAGGGGACCTCTTTTCGGTTATTGCCCATAAAACGCGCGTTATTAATGCAATTAGAAACAAGCGTAAAAGGTAACAAAATAAGAAAACTATTGGGGTAATTAAAAGAATTAAAAGAGAATCTAATTGTGAAATTATAGCTAGAAAATTCTCAGCGAGCAAGATTTTTGGATAGAATAGGAATATGAAAAATAAAATGAATAATACACCCGCAACTATTAGCGACCCTAAATAAACTATGAAAAAGGACAAGAGAAACCAGTGAAAATGAAGCTTTACTTCGTGCTTTGGTACTTCTAAATTAGTATTTTCGCTCTCGATTCTCTTTTCTGTCAACATTTTACCTCTAAAAAAGGGGAGGGAATATTTTTCTGCTGTTAAATAGAAAAAAAATTTAAATTTTAAAAATAATGGGATTTAATCCAAAATTAGATTCCTATCCATTTTTTTACACACCTATTAAATATTAAAAAATCTGTCGTAAAAAGGAAAGAAAAATTGTTAAATTAAAGATAAAAAGAACCCATTAAAGCTAATGATAAAAAAGAATTGATACGATACTTCAAAATATTTAATTATCACATCAAAGAGATAGGTAGCTTCTATTAATAACATAATAAAAAAACCTAGGAACTTTTATATTTTTCTTTAATTTACACTTTTTGAAAGTATTGGAAAAAGAAACACATTCTAATATCTCACACCCATAAAATATATGGATGATACCCTTCCGACTAAAACTGGGGCTCGAAATGAAAGAAAAATCAATATCGTTTATCAAGGATTTATATCCAACCGTTTTCAATTCCAAGGGGGAAAAGAAGACATTTGATGAATACAACATTGCAATTATTCTCAACAAGGAAACGGGTCTCGACATGAATGTGGCCGAAAACATTGCTGAAAATGTTGTAAGGTCAATTATAGGTCTAGGCGTGAAAGAAATCACGACTACATACATTCGAGAGCTAGTTTGCGTTGAACTTACTCAGCGAGGAATGCACAAATATCGAAATCTATTTGCTCGAGCGATAAATCTGGAAGACATTCATTTCAAGCTAGACGAAGAATTTATTGATTCCTACAAGGGAAAACAACCAAATTGGGGCCCGTTGGGTTACATAACTTACAAGAGAACGTACGCAAGAATCGTCGAAAACGAAAATCGAAAGGAAGAGTTTTGGGAGACCGTGCGAAGAGTCGTTGAGGGATGTTATTCCATTCAGAAAGAACATTGCACGAAATTAACCCTTCCGTGGTCGGATTCAAAAGCTCAACGATCTGCTCAAAAGATGTTTGAAAAGATCTGGAACTTTAAAATGAGTCCTCCTGGAAGGGGGATGTGGATGATGGGAACAGAATTCATCGCACGACACGGTTCCATGGCTTTAAACAATTGTGGCTTCGCATCAACGGCCGACATACATTTAAAACATTCTAAGGCTTTCGAATTCGTCATGGACGCCTTGATGCTTGGAGTTGGCGTCGGTTTTGATGTGAAAGGAGCGGGAAAACTTACTATAAAAAAACCAGAAGGGGGTAAATTCGATTTCCAAATCCCAGATAGTCGCGAAGGATGGGTCGAAGCATTGAAATTGGTTTTAGAGGCGTTTTTTCTTGGTAAACAATTACCTAAATTCGATTATTCCCTCATTCGTCCAAAAGGAGAACCAATTAGGGGATTTGGGGGGGTTGCGTCCGGTCCAGAACCCTTGAAAGAAATGCTTGAAGATGTTGAAAAAACATTAACAACTCGCATAGGAGAATACATCACATCCCTGGACATAGTAGATATAATGAACTACATTGGAAAATGCGTGGTGGCGGGAAACGTTCGTCGATCGGCTGAAATCGCTTTGGGAGATCCCATCGATTTTGATTTCGTTACAGCAAAGCAAGACGAAGAAAAGCTTTATTCTCACCGATGGGCGAGCAATAACAGTATTTTTGCCCAGAAGGGATTGGATTATTCTTTCATTTCCGAACAAATCGCCGTTAATGGAGAACCGGGGATATTATGGTTAGAAAACGCTCGTGCCTACTCTCGAATGGGCGGAGCACCTGACTTCAAGGACAAGAAAGTTGCTGGAGTAAATCCATGCGGAGAACAATCGTTGGAAAGCTTTGAACTTTGCTGCTTGGCGGAAACTTTTCCCTCTCATCACGAATCGTTTGAAGAATTTAGAGAAACTCTGAAATTTGCGTATTTATACGCAAAATCGGTTACTCTCGTGAACACCCATTGGAAAGAGACAAACGCCGTGATGCTTAAAAACAGGAGAATGGGCATCTCTCAAACCGGAATTATTGAGGCGTTTGTTAAACACGGAAGAGCGACCGTGTTAGATTGGTGCGATAAAGGTTACCAATATCTTCAAAATGTAGACGAGCAATATTCTGATTGGCTTTGCATTCCGAAATCTATTAAAAAAACCACGGTCAAACCGAGCGGAACTGTTAGTCTTTTACCAGGTGTCACACCAGGGATACATTATCCTCATTCGGAATATTATATCAGGAGAATCCGCATTTCAAAAAATTCCGACTTGATCGACATTGTTAAGGAAGCAGGATATCACGTGGAAGACGACCTCTATTCGAAAAATTCGTTCGTAGTAGAATTTCCCATACACGAACAATATTTTGATAGATCTAAAAATGATGTGTCGATTTGGGAGCAAGCAGAGAACGCCGCAGCATATCAAAAATACTGGAGCGACAATCAAGTATCAATTACAATCACTTTCCAATCCCACGAGGCGAACCAAATCAAGCATGTGCTTGAATGCTACGAAGACAAACTAAAAAGCGTTAGTTTTCTTCCCATATCCGATCACGGATACAAGCAAGCCCCTTATGAGGAAATATCGAAGGAAACATACGAAGAAATGATTCGTAATATTAAACCCTTGAATCTTACAGACACTAAAGATCGTGTTCTTGGAGAAAAATATTGCGATAGCGATAAGTGCGAAATTCGATTCTAAGCTTTTATTATTTTTGTTGAAAATAGAATCGCGAAAAGAATAATATCTACCATTTAAATCATTCATGATTATCCCAAAAAGATGCTATAATTATAGAATTTTTGACTATTGATAAATCATTGAAGACTTACAATGAGTAAAAAATAAAAGCTCCCGAGATAATTATTAGTTTATCGAAAAAAATAAACAACATTTTATGATTGATTATGGCAAAAAAGAAAACCACCTCAAAAAAAACAACTACGAAAAATACAACCGAAGAAAAAACAACTAAAGGAAAGGAAAAACCTCCAGAATCGCTAGTAGAGAAAAAACAAACCGTTTATAAGAAAATGAGAGTTAACATGTGGAGGACTCGACTTCACGGCGAAGAATTAGGCATCTATCAAAGTCTTAAATACCGCGCCAAGACGAGATTATATGCAAAAGACTTCGACACCGAAGGCGTGGTTGAGATCGATGGGGAAAAAAAATGGATCGTGGCATACAATAAGGAAAAATGGCAGAACAGGACCAAGGACAACGCAAGGCTCCTTCTCAGGTTATTTACAATACTAGAAGAAAAAATGGGTGTTGGTACGGGAGGAAACTTCGTGGGCGGTATTGAGTTAAGCATTACTCATTCGCTCATTCAAAGCTATGAAATAAAACACGCCGCTCCAGTATTTTTCGTGCAATTACCTCGAAGCCCAGACCTCATTAAGATCGTCAGAGGGTGGAGATTACAAGGAACGAGATGGAGTTGGCCCCTCCTTCCTGAGAAAAAAGAAGATAAGCTTCAAATGGTCAAGGCCCGGGGAACGGTTGGATTGGGAAGGGATTACGATATATTTCTTGGTGATGTGAAAATTGCTCGAGTTGACAACCAAAGAATGACAAAGGACACCGAAATCGAGATCTTCGACGAGAATTTAGCCAAGGATAGCCACTTCGTGGCAATTTTAGCTTTATTTGGAACCTTGGTCTTCTTCATGAAAGATGTCGAAGAAATCATAGAACACAATTATAAAGGGATGAAGGAAACGGGTACGACCGATTATAAAGTGCCGAGACACGAAGCAATTCTCTTTAGAAATCCTCGTTTCATGACGAGGAAATGAATTTTTTTTTTTCTGATTTTATTTTTTTTGTTTATTGTAAAAATTTAAAGAAAGAAAAATAAAATATTGTCTTTTTATTTTTAAAATTTCTTGATATGGGATTTTAATCATACATTATTAGACTTTTTCCACGCTATGTACGCCTTGGTCTCTTTCCCGCGATAGACTGCATTCTTTCCGGTCATTTTTTTATATGCTTTATGTAATTCTGCTTCGCTCATTCCTTTTAGCTCTTCGGTCTTGATTTCCTCGTCTATCTCTATTTCTTCTTCGATCTTTTTCGCTCTCTTGAGCACGGCGTATACGCCATGACTCCATAATACAAACACAATGAAAAAGAAAAGAATCACGAGTAACATCATTGCGGCAAACCATATAATCCAGATACCCACGCTAAAAGTTACCGCCCAACCAAGCCACAGGTTCCAGACCCAACTATAAAATTCTGGTGGTAAAAAGAAGACGATGACCATCGTAAGGGTAAAATATGTCCCAAGAATAACTGCTGCAAAAAGCCATCTTAAGACATTATAATCTTCGTATTTTTTTGCGATCTTTCTGTCAGGGAATAGCATCCTACAAAGCTTGTAAATCCCTCCCCGAAACAGGGCGTAAAATATCACTAAAAGTACGGCGTGTCCAGTAAAAATTCCTCCTATTACGGCAGCTATAAAGGAGGGTGCTTGGCTGAAAAATACATTCAAACTACCTGATTGGCTTAGTAGAATGATGAGTGTGACCCACATCCCTAAGAAAAATATTGCTATAGCTAAAATGAAAGCGTAATAAAAAGTTCTTGCTGTTCGAACGTCCCACGTTGAATATTCGTCTAAGGGATCTTTTTTTCTGCTTGGTGCTGATCTTGGTGCTCTTGGCATTAAATATCAACTCTGTAAAGTTATAAAATATTTCTAAAGGCTGAATTATTTCATAATATTTTTTCTATTTTATTAATGTTAGTTTTTACCACTTTCGGTTTTCAATGTCTTGATGAATATCATTCTATTTTGGTGTGACATGATGGACAAATCGATGCGCTCGAAGGTATTTGCGCTCCACAAAACTCACAAAACATTTTCCCTGTCTCTTTATTTGTCTTGGATTTTTCTTTAGCTTTCTCTACTTTTGCGAGTACCTTTCCTTTCGAGGTTGTAGTGTCAATTTTAGGTTTCTCTTCCTCTTGTTTCTTGATTTCTTTCATTTTCTTGAAATCAACCGCCGTATAGCAGACAGGACAGTGCTTCTTTTTCACAAACCTGAATTGATAAATTATATAGATTATAAGTGCAATTCCTAGGGTGACAAGTATTGCAATTCCCCAAACCACCTTTTGCATTGTTGTTAGCGGCTTTTTAATTGGTTTAACTTCTTTCTTACATATCCTACAGTATCCCGTGGTAATAACTATCACCTTCAACCTAATATTGGAACTTAGTACTTAAAGTATAGTTTTTTTAGTTTATAAGATTTTTTTATTAAAGGAATGCATGTTGAATGATGATTTTTGAAAATAAACGAAAATTCGTATTACATTGAGACTTACGGTTGTGTTTCAAACAAAGCTGACTCGCTCATCATGTCTGAAGTTTTGGATAAAGCGGGCTTTACGAAGACTACGCTTGAGGCTGCACAATATGTTATTGTAAACACTTGCGCTGTAAAAGAACAAACTGAAAATAAGATAAAACAACGGTTGGGAGAATTAAACGCAATATTTGGGGCACTCCCTAATAAATATATTATAATTGCTGGCTGCTTGCCTCATGTGGAATCTGGTTATGAAAAAAAACTCAAAAAAATAATTCCTTCCTATTCTGCCATTATTGATTTGGATAATATAAACGAGATTCCTGAAATATTTCGAATGTTAAAAAATAGTGCTAGGAACCAAATCTTTCCTGCAAATAAATCGATCGATAAAGCCAAGATCATAGTTAGTCCGCACCATAATAAGATAACGGGAATCGTGCCAATCTCAGAAGGTTGTCTTGGTTCGTGCACCTATTGTTGCGTTAAAAACGCTCGAGGTCGTTTAGTTTGTTATGATCCTCAAAATATATTTAATAATGTTAAGTACCAGCTCGAGCATGGCGTAAGACAGGTATATCTAACTTCGCAAGATTGTAGCACTTATCAATACGGGAACATTCGTCTCGTTGACCTGATAAAGGATATTAGCTCGATAAAAAAAGATTTTTTTTTGAGGATGGGGATGATCAATCCAAGTTTCTTAATTGAAAATATATGTCAATTAGAACAAATTTTTAAGATGAGAAACATCTATCAATTTTTACATGTGCCCATCCAATCGGGAAGTAATCTCGTTTTAGAACGAATGGAACGGCCTTATCTCATTTCTGATATCGTAGAACCGCTTGAAAAGTTACGAAAACAATTTCCCTTTTTGACTATCTCTACCGATGTGATCTGCGGATTTCCTGGAGAAACTGAATACGATTTTTATCGAACGATAAATTTCATAAAATGGTTAAAACCCGAGATACTGAATATTTCAAAGTTCACGCCGCGTCCAGGCACGAAAGCTAAGCACATGGAACAACTAGACGGGAAGGTTATAAAAAAGCGCTCTCTTCGAATTTCAAATGTCTTCAGGATGAGCCTGGAAAGAACAAACGAAAAGTGGTTGAATTGGAGCGGGAAGGTGTTAATGCTTCACCATGGACAAAAAGAGGGGCAAGCATTTGGGAGAAATTTTGCATATAAAAATGTGTTTATAGAAGATTACACTGGAACATTTGGAGAATTCGTTAGAGTAAAAATAACTCATGTTGATGGTTTTAACCTATTTGGGACTATTACTTAATTTAAGTTTAAAAGAATAAAATAAAAAAAAAGTTAGTTTTAAGCCCGTGCGAGAGCCAGTCCCGTCCAATCCAAATTTTTTATTGAACGATCAACCTAAACCAACATTTAACTTTCGAGAATAGATCTCTTCGCCCCGCTCGTCAACGACCGTGACGTGTGCGGCGCACGATAGTCAGCAATCAAAACATCTGACAATCATTTCCAATACATTAACTACTCCTTCTGGTACGTCACTCATCTTATTATCACTTCGCATTTAAATTTGGTTTATTCGAGACCGTGTTTTTCTAACAGCTCCTTTGGCCTGGAACGATGGAATTTCATGCCCATTTCGTCCGATTTTATACCAAAAGACAAAGCCAAAAGCTCGGTTAAGTACAAGATCGGTAATCCGTAACTCTTGCCTGAGATCTTTTCTGCCTTTTTCTGGTTGGTATCAAACTGTTGGAAGCACGCTGGGCAAATCACGACAAACGCTTCTGCACCTGCCGCAATTGCACTATCCATTTTATTAGCAAGGATTTGCATGGATGGTTCTTCTTCTGTATTTCCAACGCCAGAACCACAACATAGCATTTCTTCCTCGTAATCCACGGGTGTTGCGCCGGTTGCCGCCACGAGTTCGCGCAACTTTTTAGGCTTCATGGGATCGTCCGTCTGAACAAGTTCGGAAGGTCGATTGTAGTGGCAGCCAGTATGACACGCAACTTTTAGGCCTGTGAGTTCTTTGGTGACCATTTCCTTGATCTTTTCCACACCGACTTCGTGTAAAACTTCCACGAAATGCTTTACGGTGGTGGTTCCTTTAAATTCTCTTCCTACTGCGCTCAGAATCTTGTTTATCTTTGCTTTTTCGTGTTCGTCGTGGTTTAGTTCCTTGTTAACGACCTTGAGCGTTTGAAAGCACCCGTTACACAAGGATACAATGTCTTTTCCTTCTTGTTCTGCAATCGTGAGGTTTCTGGCGCCCATTGCCAACCAGCTCGTATGATCAACCGAATTAAATCCCACGGGATCGGGACAACAAGCGAATGGAGCTTCCGATGTTTTCACGCCGAGCTTGTCAAATACCTTTCTCGCTGACGCTTCAATAAAAGGAATCCTGTTTCCAATCGTACAACCTTGGAACATCTTATATTCTGTCATCTTTATTCCTCCATTATTTCTTTAAAATTACATTTAATTTTGTTTCGTTTAAGATTTTTTGAACCTCTTCAACACTAGGTTCTTCTACCTTGGGAAGGCCCAGTTGTTCCCTTCGCTTCTCAATAGCGGGTTGCATCGGAATTGCTTTTCCAGCGTCGTAAATCGTGGATGCTTGTGTCGTATAATAATCAGGACCTTCTCCCCTAGCAATGCTCATGTTTTTTAAGACTGTAAATATTTCCGTGAGCTCGATTTTCTGTGGACAGATCTCGTCGCAAGTATCGCAAACAGTACATCCCCAGATTGCAAAATTGTTTTTTTGACCATTGAAGACATTCAAACCCAAGAACGATAGCATTATATTTCCTCTCGGGTTGTATCTATCTGGTGCAACTTTTGAAACGGGGCACACATCAGTACATCGACCGCACTGGTAGCAATATTTTAAAGCGTCTTTTATGTTAGCATCCATTGCTTTTTTTCTAAGTTCGTAATCTACACTTACCATTATTTTTCACTTAAAATATTATTTGATTGGTAAATAAATTATTTGATCCACGGATCCGGAAGCTTCAATCCGTCCAGTGCCTTGTCTTCGAACACCTGCTTTGCCACGTGCATGAGGGTTTTTTCGATACCGGCGATGTTGTGATTCGTCGCCACCAGCAGGTTGGCCTTCTTGCACATGCCTTGAGCGTCGGAC
>JAFGGO010000095.1 GCA_016930515.1 Promethearchaeota archaeon
ATTAGATCCGTTGGTAAGAATTTCTTTGTTTGTTTCTGGACTCACAATAACTTCGCAACCAAGACTTGTAAGCATTCCTTCCCATAATGGAAAATACTTGTAGAAATACAGGGAACGTGGTATTCCTACCTTCAGTCTTTTCGCATTTTCAGGTTTTTTCTTATTATTCGTTTTTTCAGACTTATTCTTATAATTCGTCTTTTCGTACAAGTTCCGAAATAGGTTCTTGGGATCCGTTCGTTCTTTCACTTTATCGTACAAGTTCTTGTTAAATGCCTTCCAGAACAAGTCTTCCTCGTAGAAATTGTGAGTTATCAGTGTTTTCATTCCCCTAAGCTCATAAACTTTTTCTTCTAGCGCTTTATAGAAGTTAAATCCCTTTCTTTTTTGCTCGAACCCGTAGATGGCAAAATCTATGAATAACTCATCCTCGATGGGAGCGAGCATGTCTTGATTGAGCCACGGGTAGAACTTGTACCCATCTAATTTATTTTTTTGCATGCGGTAAGGGACGATCCAAACCGGGAAGTAATTAAATAACTCCGAGTACCAATTGAAAAATTCTTCGGCGTGAGTGATTGGTATGAAGACATCAACAATCACATCTGGTTGTCCCCCCTTCTTAGTTAAAAATGGCAATCGTTCGCTGATATTAAGAATATTTGTCGATCCAAGTATGAAGGGACCTACTAACCACCGGGCTACTTTATTTTCAAAAATTCCTCCAGCAACATTCCGGATTGACCAGTGGCAATCTGCATCATACCTGAAAAAATAATCCATGGTGTAAAGGAAGTCTTGCTTTTTTTTCATCGCACTTTTGTAATAAATATCGTAGAAATATTTACTCTTGTAAGGAGCTTCCTCCTCATCAACGAAGCTGGCAACGCAGAGTACATTCCTATTCTCAGAGAAGATAAGCCCATCCATCATTTCAATATCCTGCTTTTCGTAGTGTTGCTTGATAGCTTCCAAATATTCACTGAAAGTATCGTAACTGATGTAATCGATGCGGACACATTCTTTTGCTGGAACGAGCTTGAACTTCAAGAGAGTGATGATTGCAATCGTGCCGAAACTCCCGTGCAGCATCTCGAATATTTCATGGTTATCACTTTTCGTGCATAACATTATGTCGCCTGTTCCTGTCACGATCTCTATTTCTTCACAGGAATCGAAAAATCCCCCATATTTGAAAGACATGGATTCAACTGAACATCCTGCTACCACCCCCCCTATCGTGATTCCCTTGAGCTCGGATACACATTGCGGTACGAGCCCATGCTTTAAGGTTTCTCTTGCAAGCTTTTCAAAAGTAACCCCTGCTTCTGCAATACACGTCCTTGTATCCGAGTTTATCTCAATAATGTCTGTAAGTGACCTCACATCTATCGGCTTGTCACTATATTTCGGGTTATCCGGCTGTGGAGCCATATGAGAAACGCTCGCCTTTTTTAGAGAGAAATATTCTCCTGGCTTCCCGTTATCGTACGCATTTCTAACCATTTCAGAGATCGCTTCTACTTTTCTTTTATGTATTGCTAGTTTTTCTTCGCTCATGTGAAACACGGGGTTGGGATTATTACACGAAACGATCCATATCAGGATTTGAAATGTAGATTCTCTACATTATTTTAATCCTATTAATCTAATGGCTATTAAAATATTCCTTTAAACTTAAAAATTTCTAAATGAGCAAAAAATTAGATATTCTTTGTGTTGATTCTTATTTTATAATTGAAGCAAATATATAAGCACTTACTATTTAGATAAAATTAATCATGAGCCAACCAAAATTAAAAGTAATAGCTTATTCTGATTATATTTGTCCTTTTTGTTATATAGGATATCATCGCATGGAGCAGCTTAAAAAGGAATTTAATCTTGATGTGGAATGGAGACCATTTGAGATACATCCAGAAACTCCAAAAGAAGGAGCGCTAACTGACGAATTGTCCTTTCCACCCGGGTATTTAGAGATGGCATTTGCTAATGTTAAGCGACTTGCTGATGAAGAAGGATTGAATCTTACCTTTTCGGAAATATTACCAAACTCGAAGTTAGCACATTATATATCTGAATTTGCTCGTAATAAGGGAAAATTTGATGAATTTCATAAAAAAGTACTCGAATCTTATTGGCTTGAAGGAAAAGATATTGGAGATAATTTTTTATTATTAGACATTGCTGAATCAGTTGGACTTAATAAGAAAGAGATAGAAAAATACTTGAATACGGATGAACCTTTTAAAGCAATCCAAAAATCTTTACAAGAAGTGAGGAAGTATGGTTTAAATGGTGTTCCTTCATTCATTATTGAAGATCAAGTAATCGTCGGAGCACAATCTTATGATGTTTTTAAAAAAGTTATCTATAATATTTTGAATGAGAAAGAGTTCTTTTTAAAATGAAAGTGGGTTTATTTCTACGAGATCATAGAAAAAGTAATACGAGATAAAATAATCAGAACATTTTTACCTCACATATTATTTACCAATTTTTACAAGAACAACTTCTCCAGTAGCACATAATTGGTTTTTTGAAAAAAGCTCACATAAAATCTTCATCGATTTTTCCTTTTTTTCCACAACACGCGCTCTTAAATGCACTGATTTTCTTAAAGGTGTTGGTTTAAGATAATTTATGGATAGAGATCTTGTAACATATCCTGAAGTCATGTAGGGATCGACAGAATTTCCCATCTCCTTGAGATGGATGGCGTATGCTGTACTCGTGCAATGGCAATCGATTAAAGTTGCAATGATCCCGCCATTCAGTATGCCCAAAAAAGACAAGTGTTGTTTTTTTGGTTTCCAATCACACACCGTCTCATCGCCATCCCAATAACTCTTGATGTGAAGGCCATGTTCATTATTTATTCCACATCCCCAACAATGAGTGCCTATTTCTGGGAATTCGTCTTGAAGTGATTTTTTCTCCATCTTTAAATATTTAAATTCTATTTTTTATATATTTGAAAAAATATTGACATATAAAAAGCTTATTTAATCAAAATTATTTA
>JAFGGO010000096.1 GCA_016930515.1 Promethearchaeota archaeon
AGTTTTTTATATTATAATAAAATAATAATCATTAGATTTAATTCAAAACATAAACTTAAATTTCCACGTTATTTATTTATATTAAAATTAAAAAGTGACCTACACTACAAGTCTGATTATCATGTCTGATTTAACCGCAGAAGAAGCACAAAGCTTGTCAAATTTCTTGGGAAACATAACGGAGCACACGGAATTAGAAGCACTTGCTTTAATCACCAGAGAAGGTCTGAAACTCGCGTTCTCTTCGATCCCTACATACGATGTAAATGCAGATTTGTTTTCTAGCATGAGCGCGGTGGTATTGCAGAGTGCTTCCGAAGCAATTGCTTCTTTGGGATACCATCAGATGCTTGAAGTAGTATTGCGTGGCTCAGATGCATTTATTATATTAAGTGCCGCAGGCAGATTTTTCCTAATGGGTGCCTGTCGAAAGCTAGAAGATTTGGGAAAAGTCGTTACCGTATTCAGGTATTACGCAGGTGAAATAGCCAAGCGATATCCTTGAAATTCTTTTTACTTTTAATTTTAAATCAATGACGGTTGTTTTATGTTATCTAAATTTAAAAAAATGATATCAAATGACCGAAATTAAAATCTTTGTAGATGTTGACGAGAAAACCTCTGGAAGATTAGTAATTTGTCCAGAAAATATTAGAAAATTAGGTTTAAAAAACGGAGATACCGTTGAAATCGTTAACCAAGAAAATAAAAAAAAGACAACTGCAGTAATTCAAGAATCTGACCTCATTTTAGATTTTGCAGGTCAATTTTCCAAGAATATCCTGGTTGCGGTAGATTTTGATGGAGTGGAACTAACCGTTAAACCATTAGCAGGTGTTGCTCAACTTACAACTCCTTTGCCTAAAAAAGCAAAGAAAGTAAAATCTAAGAAATCGGCCGGAAAAGCCCCCTCAGCACCAGTTTTTCAACCTCCTCCTAAACCCCAACCAGCACCTCTAAACGAGCCAATACCTATTCCATCTCCGCTTCAACCCACCTCACCTTTACCAGCACCCGCCCCAAAATTCAAACCAACCCCTGTACCTCAGTTTCAACCATCTACAACCTCCATCCCCCCTGAACCGAGGCAATCTCAATTTACAACACCAGTTCCTCAATTTAAGCCCGCACCTACTCAGTATCAAGCACCTGCGCCTATACCACCTCCTGCACCTACTCAGTATCAAGCACCTGCACCTACACCACCTCCTGCACCTACTCAGTATCAAGCACCTGCGCCCGTACAATTTCAGCCTCCCCCATCAATACCCCCCGCACCAACTCGACCTCAATCGGTACCTCAAGCTACTTCAGCTGGAGCATACGCAACTCCTATAGATATTAACATGTTAAAACAACAGAAAAATGGCATTATCCTCAATCCCGTAGTGGATCCCTCATTGCGAGGTGGAAGAGTTCAAATAAATCCTTCCGTACTACAATCTTTAGGTTTAGCTCAAGATATGCTAATAGCGTGGGAAGATCCTTCTACTAGAGCGAAAGGTTCGGCAAGAGTAGACGCTGTGGCGATAAATATGTCGGAGATAAGGATGAGTATAGACACAAAACAAGATACAAACATTCAATCACCTCAGATCGTTGTGTATTCAACTGAAACTTCTTTACAAAAAGCATCTCAAGTTACCTTAGAAGTTCGTTCGCAACCTAACCTCATGGGGTATTGTCAAGTAGGTCCAAATGTTCAATATACACTATCGCTTCAACAAAATGATGTACTTCAATTCTCTGACGATCTTACAGGTGCAACCGGAGCGTGTAGGGTACAAATTATCGATTCAATTCAGGGTAATATAATAGTAATCGATAGCGAAATTTTAGAAGCTTCTGGAATCGGTAGTTTTGAAGTTGGTGTTTCCAAAAACCAAAGGCAGATAATACCATTGCAAAGCGTCTCATTAGGTTTGACCCCCATTTCGGGAGAAAATATGTGGCAAATAATTAGTATAGCGAGAACTAATATCGAGCCGCTTAAAGCGTGGTTGCAAAGACACATAATTTTCAAGGGCATAAAACTACGATGGAAAGAAGCGAATGTAGCCTGTTCAATAGTAAGTTGCGTGCCAGATTTAACAGGTGATGTTTTAGCACAAATTACACCAAATACAACTTTAGAGTTAGCACCAGTTGGTTTGATACCTTTTAACGCAATATTAATATTAGATATAAGTCGTTCCATGATGGCAAGAGATGTATTGGTTTCGAATATCGCCCCAGCAATCGAGGGAATTAAAGCAGCAATGGAATCTCGAGAAGTTCAAGAATTTCTAGTCCATTTTAAAGAAGGAGTGAACATTCCAAGGAGAATCTCTGCAGCTTTTGCAGCCGTTTTATTCTTAAGCGAAAAAGTCGGAAGAGGATTTGGAGAAAAGGTTAGTGTAATACGTTTTGCTGATGAAGCACAAGTTTTATCGTTTGGTAACAATTTTTTCATGGATTCTGCCTCTGGAAAGAAAGGTATTCTCGAAGAAGCTGCCCGTGTTGTCGTTGATCGAATTGGAAATGCATACGGACAAGCAACAAATATGGGTCAAGCAATGGTAGCTGCGCGTCAAATCCTTGGAGAATTTGATAAAATGAATCCAAACCAACCTACCATGATTGTACTACTTACTGACGGCGTTCCAACGGACGGAGATGCCTTTTTCAACGAAATTAGAAAGTTTTCCGCAAATCCGAATGTCGTCATATATGTGATTGGATTGGGAAACCCTGACGATGATTTAATGACTCGGGCCGCAGCATTATGTGGAGGCGAGTATTACAAACCAGAAAACGCGGGAGATTTATTAATTTGGTATTCAAAACGTGCAAGAGATCTCACTGTTAAACTTAAAGCACATGGCCAATAATCAACAAACCTCATTAACAATTTATTTCTTAGTTTTCTTTCTTTTTTTACCCATTTAGAAAACCCAATTAAAAATCTTAAGAGATTTTCAATAAACATTTATATTATGATGTAAAAAATGTATCATATGAAGGAAGTAAGAATACTGACTTTAGATACGAGGGGTCGCATCGTCATACCTCAAATTATCCGAAAAAGCCTTGGTATCACGACAAACTCGCAATTAATGCTAGTGGCAGATTCCGACTCGAAAGAGATAAAAATTACCCCGATAGGAATGGACGATAAAAGTCAATATTTCAAATATAGAATTACCATGAAAGACGAGGCGGGTGCCTTGGGAAAGATTGCAACCACATTAGGTAAACTTGGAATTTCTCTTGTTTTCGGTGAATCCGTAATTGCTGAGAAGGACAAGGCAGCAATTTGGACGGTTATTGGACCTAAACCCCCCCAAATGGATCTCGAAAAGCTCGACGAAATATTGCGAGAAGAAGGGAACGCGTTGCATACTGAAATAACGCCATTAGAGTGATCTTAGATAGAGAGAGATATTACTCATTTTCCCGATATTTTCTATTGATAAATTTTAAAATAGATTTATAAACTAATTGTACTATTAAAATATTAAGTTTTGTTATTTAACAGATAGATAAAAAACAATTTCTCTCATGGCTAAAAAAAAGAAGAAGGATAAGAAAAAGAAAGAAAAAAAGCTACAAGAAGAAGAATCTGCGTCTGATGACGAGGCAAGCGAAGCTCAATCACTTCCAACCATTCAATTGGATAAGGCATTGCTTGAACAAATGGAGGAATCAGAAGAGATTGATGTCGCCTTAGAAAGTGCTAAAGAGACTCAAGAAGATCTGCAAGGACTCTTATCGAATATTTCCAAAGGTGATGGTTTCTTTCGTAGCCAAATCAAGGTTGAAATAAAAGAAGAGCAAGTTAAACCTCAATTATCATACAATCGACAAGAAAGCAATTTAGTAAACGATTTTTTAATTGAGGACGTTCCATTGACCGAACGAAAAATTAGCCGCTCTGAAATTAAAAATAGGACTCGTTTAGTAGACAGTTCGATTGAAAAAAAACCTCTATATGAACCACCACCTAAACCACCTGTAAAAATTGGCATTCCAAAGGCAGTTCCCGCCAAGGAGCCTCCTCTTGATGGGGTAAGTGAAGAAAATAATGAGGTTTTAGAAGATGTCGAAGAACAAATGGAACCAAAACCAATTATTGAAGAAGTCCAGAAACCTATAAAGGAGAACATTTATCCAAAATTAGAAGCGTTTTTCACCGAACTTATCGAGGGATACGGTTCCCGTTATAAAATATGGGAAGATTCTATTTCGAGCGTGTTGTCTGTTTTACGAAAAATGAGAAAGGTCACCAAGACGAATACCGAGGATTTAGTAAAATCAATCAACCAATCCTACGAGAAAATCCAAAAAGGTTTGTCGCAATTCGCAATAAAAAGAACTGAAATTGAAAAGATCGCAGAAATTGACATTGAATCTCTCTCCAAGCAATTTAAAAAGGTCTTAGGCATGTTAGAACTCCAAGTAAAAGAGTATCAACTAAAAAGACTCGCTGATGAATACATTCACGAACTGTAATGCCGCGATTGAGATTGTTATTATAAAAACATATCATCATCTTTGGAAAACACATGTCATCAATAGAAGAATTGAAGAAAGATCCATTAAGGCCTTTAATTTTAGATTTTGGAACGTCTTCGTTCCGATTAGGTTTTGCAGGAGACGATTTTCCATTGATTATAGCACCTAGCGTTTATGTTAATATTACAGATTATTTGTTTACTTCTGACGCAATTGAAGGATTGGACGAGATCCTAGTAGGGGGGGAAAGCTCGCAGAATTATCTTTTTGGAGACGAGGCTTTAAAATATAAGAACATTCTTAAAATTCGAGAGGTGAGAAAAGAAGATAATTACACCATTATATCTAAATTCTTCGATTACTACTACTCTAAATTAGAAATTGCCCCGGAATATCGTTATAAGCAACCAATCGTGTTAATAACTTCTTTTTTGATGACTGAACTCGAAAAATCGAAATTTCAACATTTTTTTTTTAACGAGTTTCATTTTCCCAAGCTCCTTTTTCTTTCGGAAAGTCAAGCCATCATGGCGCCTTTACAAAAAATTAGCGCCGTTGTTGTAAATATGGGTGAAATGAAAACGTATATAAATTCTTTTCTTCACGGATTCAATCAAATCATGTCACGGGATGTATATCCCATAGCTGGAAAAGATCTCACGACATTCTTGTTGAATTTGTGTATAACACATAAAAAATCTGGAAAAAAAAATTATATCGATACTTTAATTGCTCGAGAAATAAAGGATAAAACCTCCACATGCGTTTTAAACGCAAAGGCAGAAGCAAAAAGAATCAGAGAAGGCGTAAATAAATACGATAAGATCATTAATTTACCAGATGGAAATTCTTTGATGATTAATTCCGAACGTTTCATGCTAGCAGAACCGTTATTTAATCCTAAATTAATTCACATGGATTATTTTAGCTTGGCTGAAGCCATTTCTAAAGTAATTAAGACTTGGGCGCGAGAAGATTGGGAAGAGCTCCTCTCAAACATCATTTTAGCGGGAGGAGGAAGTTTAATTCCTGGATTAAAAGACAGGTTAAAAATAGAACTTAAAAATTTCTTTCCTGACAAGATCACATCAAAAATTAATGTGATCTCCTTGGCCGGGAGGGAACACATGAGCTGGATCGGCGCTTCGATATTGTATTTAAAAAATCAATTTCAGAAGGGATGGATTGAAAATAGTATTCAAGAAAACTCAAACGAAATTAAATGATTTAACTTTTAAAAAAAAGATTGATTAAAATGTCCGAAATTTCAGATATCAAGAAAAAATTCCTTTCCAATTTTCAAAGTAAGGTTTTACAAGGTCGAAAGCTTTTATCAAGTGCAAATCACGTTTGGGCAGACAAATTGCTCAACGACCTTTATTACGATATAGAAAAAACTGAATGGATTGATGTCCAAAAAAAGAAACAGTTGATAATGATCATCGTAAACACATGGCATCTGTACATAAATTCCCTCATAAAAAGAGACGAATCTGGTGTTCATTACGATAGAATAAAATACTTGGATGCATATAATCGATTTTTCACATTTTTATCAAGACTCGATGATTTTTACCACTTCAAGATTTTTTTTACAAACCTGCTCAAATCTTTCATAGAAATGGAAGAACTCTCTCATTCAGGAATTTCAAAATTTATTAATTCTTTTTGCAATAAATTATACGACAGGGAAGAATACCTCGAACTTATAGAACTTCAAACATTATTAATGTATTTAAGAAAATCGGTCCTTCCAACAAAATTATTTCTTTTTGGAATGGAATATCTCAATAAGATTGTCCAGAAATTAGTCCCAGATAAGAGAGGACTGTTTATTGCTGTCTTTCTGGAAAATGTATGTATAAAATATAATCTCAATACCGAAGGACAGGAATTCGTAAATGAAATGAATAAAATATTAGTAAATAGGCTTCCAAACGATTTAAAGAACGAATTTGGAAAGCTTGGAAGAGTCGCAATAAACGAACGAACATTCCCGACAGTTTTACAAGACCTAACGGATCTCGTGTATTACTTAAACGATATTGGAGAAGATTTATGGATTCTAATAATTATTAGATACATTCAATCAAAAATTGAGATTTTTCAATCATTTCCCGAAGCGATTAATTACATTAGGCAATTTATCGAGCTTTCAATCAATAGGGGCAGATATAAATTAGCTTTTGAGATTTACGATTTTATTGAAGATTTATTCATATTAAAGTCGGATTTAGGCTATAGCAACATATTAGTAGAATTATGGGTTGAGGCTTGTAAGAAATTCTTGGAAGTTAAAGAAAGAACATATTTACTCCAATCGCTTACGAAACTCGGAATGAATCTTAAAATCCCTAGGACAAATGCTCAAATCCTCCACTTTTTTCACACATGTAACTATCTATGGATGTTTAAATCGTTGTTCTACTCCATCGAAAAACAGGATTTTTGGAGGATGATGTTTTATAGAGCTCTGTTTGAAGAAGGAAACGTGAATTTAGCTTCCAAAATATTGCCCTACCTAGATGCTAATTTAAAACCCTTATTGACTGATTTAATAGCATTAAAAGAAGATTCGATTTCTTTAAAAGAGCAATTATATTCTCTTGATAATGGAGAGGATATTTTTAAGGAAGAACAATCCTTAAAGAAATGCATAATTCGAATAGGTTCTGATGGATCTATATCATATAGGATTGAAACAATTAACAACTCCATTTTGGATGGAAATGTGTCTCAAGAGCATTGGAACGATTCTATGATGTTAGAGATATATTTAGACCTTTTTTCTTTTAATTCTACTAAAAAATATCAATTTAGTTTTAACGATCTCGGATCTCTTTTTTACTTATTTTTACCCAAGAAAGTTAAACAAATCATTTCAACTATTGAACAGTCTGCGAATAATGCCTCTCCTCAATTATATATAATATTAAAAAAAATAACGATACCTTTTGAGATTGTTCAAGGAAATAAACACCTAGCAATACTAGTCCCGATCTCGTATAAAGTAGGAAAATCTAAAATTGAAGGTGTTTCTCTTGAAAGCAATACAAGGTCTGAGTCTCCTAGTGATTTGAAAAATGTATTGATCATCGAATCTACTAATTCTATTCATCCTACGAAATGGAGCGAGAAGAACCAGAAAAAAGAACTTTTATTTCCTTTTTTAGGAGGAAAAAATCAGCTTTCACACGCATCAGCGTTCTTTAATTCAATCAATAAAATTGGATCCATTACTCTTATCTCAGAAGATCAAGCATCCAGGGAAAGAATAATTACTGAAATTTCTCAAGGAAACCACGATATCATCCATTTTATTGGAAATATTTTCTTTTCAAAAGCCAGCCCTCAAGACAGTTATATTCTAACTCAAGATAAAAATATTGTTAAATTCAAGGAATTATTCAACGAAATAAAAACTAAAAAAAAATTGCCATTCCTCTTTTTTGATGCTCAAATTTACGATTCTGATGCGAATTTGATTGAAAATACCAGAAATCAATTTGGAGATATTTTATCAGAATTTGATATCAATTTGGTTATGGGGATAATTACAAGAAATTATCCAACATTTGACAGTAATGCAAACCAAATCATTGAAGATTTTTATATCAATCTGCTTGGGAACGAATCTTTAGGTGACGCCATTATTAACGCAATCAAGTCTAAATATCAAGAAAACATCATTGATTACGAATTGGGTGCAAAAATAACTTTATTTACGATCTTTGGTTCTCCTTGGAATAAATTATAAAATAATATTTTTAACAAATATGTTAATCTAATTGACTACTTTATCTGTTTTATTTGTTAATGAAATGCATATGGATTCGACATGCAAAATCATTTATATGAATTTCTTTTTTATAATATTTAAAATAATTTCTAAGAGCGATAATAAATAATTAATATTGGTGTGTTTATTATGAGTGATCGAATAATAGAACTAAGACTAGAAAATCGGCGTCTTAAAGAACAAGTACAAAATTTGGAAAATAAGGTTCTATCGTTGGTTGGTGCAATCAACATTCAGACCTCAGGCGTGTTCGCAAACACGAAACACGTGTTAAACGACTTGATCTTGGAACTACTCAGGCAAACAGAGGGACGACTCAATGTGGTATCCCCAAAAATCGGAAAATTCTACGCCACCGAACTTAAAAACCTTGCGACCAAGGGAGTTGAAATTTTTATCATAACTAACGACAGGGGTGGAATGCCAGGAGAGCATAGATTAATTTACGACGAGATAAAAGCAACCAACGGGATTAAAGTCGTGAATAATCCAAATGTGAGGTATTTATTAGTGTTTAATGCAACAAACGCCATATATGCAGGCGGATCGTTAGACAAAGACGAATTAGAACGCTCCATATTAATCGCAACTACGGTTGAATCAAAATCAAAACTGAAAAAAATAAACGAAATTTTTAGCTTGATGCTTCCATCATTTATGAGATAGGATTTAATATTCATGTTTTTATTTTAATTCATCTTACAGAATATGTATGTTTCTAAGTAAGAACATGCAAAGCAATTTAATTAAAGAAATGAAATGGTCGAAAATAATAAAATAATAGATTCTAAAGATATCTCACGCCTTTTTGGACTGAGATCGAGAATTTTTAAATTAATTGTGGATTTCTTCAAGAAAAATACAAAAAACAAGCAAAATTTGGATTTCAAAGAAAAATTGGATTCATGGAAACAAGTATATGGAAGTATTTATAGTGGCGTGCTTGATAAAACGCTCTTTTTCAAGCATTCCTATTTTTCTTTAATATTAAAATCATTTTTTTTAATTAAGTTAGGCGTAATCCAAAATTTAGATTTCGAAGAAATTTACGACGATAGCATTTCGAACGATTTAGAAGCCTTTCAAATTTTTGAATATGAACACTTTTATTGGATTGATATTCCCAAAAAGGTTTTTCAAGAAATTTATGAGGAACTAGAAGGTATTACCTTTGCTTTGCAAGATTTATTTATCGATCTCTACCAAGAACTTTTTTTTGCCGATCTTCGACACAAAATAGGAGAATTTTATACGCCTCTGAAGCTCGTATCTAAGATGGTAGAAGATTTCTACGAGTTTGGAACCTTAATATTAGATCCTTCTTGCGGATCAGGAAGTTTTCTAACCAATATCGTGATAAAAATTTTAAAAACCGATAATACTTCTAATGAAGAGAAGATCGAAGCGATTAATAATGTTTACGGCTTTGATATTAATCCGTTAGCGATTTTTACGGCAAAGATAAACATGTTTCTAATCTTCCTCGAATATTTTAACATTGGAGAAGAAAAAATTCCACAACTCAACTTATTTATTGTTGATTCTCTTTTCCCTGAAAAATACGAAATGAAAATGATGTGTCAAGTTAAAAAATTATATAACTCGTTTGATTTAGTTATCGGAAATCCCCCTTGGATAACATATAAAGACTTGAATAGCAATGAATATCAAGCAGATGTGAGGAACTTAGCAGACCAACTTGAGATCAAGCCATTTAGTCAGTACATTACTCATATAGAATTGGGTGCTTTGTTTTTTTATGCAGTTACTAAATTCTTAAAAATTGGTGGAAAGGTGTTTTTTATTAATCCAAAAAGCGTGTTAAATGGGGATCATTGTTTTTTATTTAGATCGTTTTCTATCTTTAACGATCTCGAAATTTGGGACTTTCCAAGCACTAAAACTCTCTTTTCGATACCTCATATTTGTTTAAAAGGGACCTATATAGGAAAGGATAATGGAGCATCCATCAAGACTAAATATCCTATCAAAACGAAAATATTTAGCGATGATATTGAATTTATGGAAGAGACGCTATATTCAAGCTTGAAAATAGAAGCTAAAGGAGCGAAATTAATTCTTCCCGTATATCAGCTCAAGTTACTGAGTAAAATCTCTCATAGTCCCTATAAAAATAAGTTTCACCAAGGGGCTACCCTAGTACCTAGAACGCTTGTTTTTTTTAAGATAAAAGAAAAGAACTCGCAGTTTGTATCCATTTCTTCTGACCCGGATGTTAGCAGCACTGCAAAAAAAGAATGGAATCTCGAGATTTCAGAACGCCAAGTAGAAAAAAAATTTATCTTCAAGTCGTATCTCAATAAGAATTTAGTACCTTTTTGTTTGAAAAAGTTCCATCGGATCTATCTACCTATTGATGATAATTTTCTATTTGATGTTGAACACTTGAAAGCATATTCACAGGCTTATGAACTTTACAAAGAGATTAACAATTTATATATGAATAATAAAAAACCCACTACAAACATTCAAGGGTTATTCGATAATCTTAACTATTGGAACAAGTTAACAAAGCAAAGGAACAACGAGAATTATCTCGTAGTATACAATGCTTCGGGATCAAGTTTGAAGTCTGCAGTCATAAATAATTTTAAGAAAAACATAATCGTACCCTCGGAGAATTATTATTTTTCCACAGATTCTAAAGATGAAGCGTATTATCTTTCAGCTGTTCTAAACGCACCTATTATATCGAAAAGTATTAAAATTATAAAGAGCTCTCGCCACATACATAAAAGACCATTTTCGTTTCCCTTACCGGAATTTGATGATAATAACAGCGATCATCAAGAAATAGCACGAAAAGGGAGAAAATATAATGCTGCCGTTCAAGATATGGTAAATAATAATTCAACTATTAACGCAAACAAGGTAAGAATGCTCTTGCATAAAAAATTAAGAAAGCTCGACATTCTTGTGGAAAAAATTGTTTTCAAATGAGAAACACGGGGTTATTGATTTTTAAAAAGCTTTTTCTTATATGATGCATTTTACAAATTGATTTTACGAGAAAAATAAGAGACGCAACAGGGAATAATTTTTGAATTTTAAAGAACTAGGAATTAACGATACTTATATCGACACCCTCTCCAAACAAAAAATTACAACACCCACTCCAGTGCAAGAAAAATCTATACCACTCATCCTTCAGGGAAAGCACTTGATGGTCCAATCGAAAACTGGAACGGGTAAAACACTCGCTTTCACGCTTCCTATTGTTGAGAAATTGAAAGGTATCAAAAACGAGGCATTGATCTTAGTACCCACGAGAGAACTTGCCAAGCAAGTCCAAGAAGTTGTAGAAAGCCTAGGGAACGATTTTAAATCAATACCAATATATGGGGGTGTTTCAATAAACAATCAAATAGAATATTTAAAGAAAGGAGTTCAAATCATCTGTGGCACACCGGGTCGTATTATTGACCTTTACAAAAGGAGGGTATTGGATTTTTCAAACATTCGATTCGTTGTTTTAGACGAGGCTGATAGATTGTGGGATATGGGGTTTTCACCCGATATAAAATACATTCTAAACCAAATAAAAACAAACTACCAATTTTTACTGTTTTCTGCCACTTTAGACCCTGATATTAGAGATCTAGTCAAGAAGCACTCGAAAAACGATTTCAAATTCTTGAACTTAAGCAGGGACGACCTTACGGTGGGGAGTACGAGACAATACTATTACCTAATAGACAGGTTTGAGCAGAAATTTAACTCGTTTTTGCAGGTGTTAAGAAAAGAAAAACCAAAATTTTCTCTCATCTTTACCAATACAAAAAGAACGGCCTCCTGGCTGGCTCAAAAATTAAACTCAATGAATAACGATTTTCGAGTTGGTTTAATCTCGGGAGACCTTTCGCAATTCAAGCGAGAAAAGATCCTGAGCGAGTTCAAAGATCGCAAGGTTAACATGCTTATAGCGACGGATGTTGCTGCTCGAGGACTTGACATCGATAACATTACACACGTGTTCAATTACGATGTCCCCAAATTTCCAGAAAATTATGTCCACAGGATCGGACGTACTTCAAGGATGAATAAAAAAGGCGTGGCTATTACCATTTGCTTGAAAGATGAGTATGAATATCTTTGCCACATCGAAGGTTTCATTGATAAAGAACTAAAGAAAAAGACATTATACAGGCAGGAACAAAAGCAATTAAGATTTCCTTTTTATTAAATATTAGTGTATTTTAATAAATCAAAGTAAATAATTAGAACGCTAATTTTCAGTCGAATTTGCCAATTGAAAAAAATATTTTAATTTCTTTCCATATAAATTTTAATACTTAATAAAATTGTATTTTTCTTATATTTGATTCAATTGTATTAAAATTAGAATTAATTAATTCAAGGACAATGAATTTTTAATAGATTATTTTAATACAATTGATTTAATAGAAAAAAAATATTTGGTTTTAATAAATTATCCTAATTGAGATCTTCAAGCAGGTCCACCGTCAGAATTATCCCAATTGTGTAAATTCAACCAAGATATCAATAGCAACTAATATTTCAGGATCCGTTGTATGAGTTGAATAACCTGCGTGAAAGAAGACATCGTTTTTAATGTAAGGAGATTGATTAGTCCACCCGATTAAAATATTGTCGTAATTTTCTATTGATAATTTTACTCCTTCAAACATTTCTTTCATCGTGGAGACGTTGGAGATGTTCCAGAGACCAAGATCTTGATCGAAAGAGGTGGTATTAAAAAACATATTATTCATTTTTTTAAAAGATGAGTCTTTCAAACCACTAATGTCGCCGTTAAAATTTGAAGCCCCGTAAAACCTTAATTCATGAAAAAACACAGTCGTTCGCTCGATCCTCACGATCGCAACTATCGCGCACATTTATATAAAAAAACTAATACCAATAATATAACATCAAAAATGTGTATTAGCAAATTTTTAAATTAAGGAATTAACATTCTATTATTATATTATATTTATATTAACCACGATTTGAGGTTGAAAAATATCACATGAACAACCTATGTTTTAGGAGATACAAGAAACGCCACGGAGGTGCGCTCTAAATGCCAAGCCGAAGAGGAGACGGCACGCTCGTGTTCAAGATATGCTTTTACGGTCCTTCTTTAGGCGGTAAAACAACAGCCCTCGAATGGGTATACAACCGGGAAGGTCTTGCTTCAGGAGACATGCAACAAATTCAAGACCCCACGGGAAGGACCTTGTTTTTCGACAGAGTCGTTGCACGGGTTTCGAATGTCGTGTTCCAAGTATACACCGTTGCGGGCCAAAGAAGGCATAAATTCCAGCGTCAAACGGTATTAAAAGGTACGGACGCAGTCATATTCACATGGGATAGCTTGATCGACCAATGGGCTGAAAACATCTGGTCTCTCAAGGAACTTCTTAGATTCTATGGAGGTAAGCTGATTCCTCCGAGTATTGCAGAACCCCCTGAAGTACCACTAGTCATTCTTGCAAACAAGCGAGACCTCGACGACATCGTAGAGGTATCTAAAATTCGGGAAGTACTAGATAAAGCCAAGCTTAATCATTGCCTTATCTACGAAACTATTGCGATTACGGGAATTAATGTCAAGCGGGCATTTGTCTACGCTGCCCGCCAAGCAGTCCTTAATCATTATAAGAAGCTCTCAGGAAAATCCGTCGAAAGCGCATAATTCTTTTTTTAATTTTCTCTTTCCTTATTTTTAAGCATTGTTTATTTCCTTCAAAATAAATGACTTAATTGTATTTTAAATCATTTTAGATTTACAATCTCGACGCTAGCATCATTAATAGAGATCTTTAAAAAACCATAGGTGCTAACTACCGTAAGTCTACCATCGATTGGAGTACATGTCCCAGGATTCACATATAACCTCCCATCTTTTTCGTTTAATTCATTTTTTGGATGGTGAGTATGTCCAAAAATTACTATATCGTAAGGAGATAGGTCGTAAGTCTTGTTCAACCTCCGAATTATCATATGAGGTCCACCAGAACCGTGTGTCATGAATATTTTATGGTCAAATATTTCAAGTTCTATGGTTTCGGGTAATATGTTCATCAACCTCTTGCTTCCAGCATCCATGTTTCCCCTCACGGCGATGACCTTGTTTTCTCCAAATAAATCTATCAGGAGTGAATAGACTTCGTAGGATGTGAAATCGCCCATATGAAACACATAATCCACATTTCTTTCTTGAAAATCTTTAAGGATTTGTTCAGGCACGCTAGAAGTTCTCGAAGGTACATGGGTGTCAGAGATCAAGCCGATCAATAATTCCTCCTTGTTTCTCTCCAATCTCATGAATAGAATAATCTGTAATGATATAAATATAATATAATATTATTGGTGATCTTTGATGTAAAATCTATATTGTTTACGATTTTTAATTAAAAGATAAAATGAAAAAAATGATTACTAATCTTTTTGAGGTTGATCCTCTATGTATCGAGCACACGCTCCAATAGCCACGACTGAATCCTCCTTGTAGAGCTTGATAACTCGCACGCCTTTCGACTTTCTGTGAGTTAGCCTAATTTCTTCGATAGGGGTTCGGATAACTTGTCCTTGCTCTGTTCCAATGAGTATATCCTCATCTTTAGCAATTTTAACTGCGATTACTTCATCATTGTCTTCTAGCGTAATGTTAATCACGCCTTTTGCGGCACGCCCCGTCTTCCTGTATTCGTCCATTTTTGTTTTTTGACCCTTGCCGTTTTTAGTAAGAGTGAGAACATATTCTTCGTCCGTAACCAATAAAGAACTAACGATCTGGTCGTCTTTTCTGAGATGCGCTCCTTTGACACCCATCGTGTTTCGCCCTAGCTCTCTAAGCTCGGATTCGTCGAACCTGATTGCATATCCAAACTTCGTTGCTAAGAAAATATCCTGCAGTTCGTTTGTCATACGACGGACCGATACTAATCTGTCGTCTGGTCTGATTTTTTGAGCGCGTATACCTGTTTTTTTGATTCTCGAAAACAATTTTAAAGGAGTTTTCTTAATAGTTCCGTTTTCAGTAACCAGAATTAACATATCATTCGTTTCAAAACTATGAATGGGAATCATATCGGCAATGTCCTCGTCTGTTTTCATGGAAAGCATGTTAACAATGGGTTTCCCCTTGGCAGTTCTTTGTTGAAGCGGGATTTCAAAGCATTTTTTCGAGTATACTCGCCCTTTATTGGTAAAAAAAAGAATATTATCGTGCGTAGAAGCCACGAAAAGGTCTTTGATGAAATCCTCGTCTCTTACCGTCATGCCTTTTTTCCCACGACCTCCTCGACCTTGAGACTTGTATTCTTGAAGAGACATTCTCTTTATGTAATTATTATTTGACAGTATTACGATAGTAGTTTCTTTTTTCACGAGGTCTTTTTTTTCAATTTCTTGAGTATCCGTTTTTTCTTCGCATATCTCGGTTTTTCTCTCGTCCCCGTATTTTTTGCTTAGTTCTGTCAATTCTTCTTTTATGATCGATAATTGTATGGCTTTACTTTTGAGTATTTTTTGAAGACTTTTGATGGTCTTTGTGAGTTCCTTTTGCTCATCAACAAGTTTTTGTTGTTCTAAATTTGTTAATCGGGACAATGGCATCGAGAGTATCGCTCTTGCTTGAACCTCGCTTAATTCGTAGGTTACCATGAGTTTATCTCTAGCCTCGTTTGTGTCTTTCGCTTGTTTTATAAGAGTTATGACATTATCAATGTCGTTTAGCGCAATAAGAAGTCCGTCTACAATGTGGAGTCTTTCTTCCGCTTTTTTCAGGTCAAATTCAGTTCTCCTAACAATGATCCTGATCCTATGGTCGATGTATTCTTGAATGAGTTCCCTGAGCGTGAGGATCTTGGGTTGTTTCCCGTCGTTTATTAACACGAGATTAATAACATTAAAATTAGATAGCAACCTGGTTCTTTTATATAGAACATTCTTGATTACGGCAGGTTGAGCACCTTTCTTCAAGTCGAGCACGATCCGCATGCCTCGCCTATCAGACTCGTCTCTCATGTCTTTTATGTCCTTAAGAACGCCATCTCGTATTAATTGAGCAATTGATTCAAGCAAGGTTGTCTTGTTTAACAAATACGGTATTTCCGTTATAATCAAGCGAAAGTCCGTTCCTTTAGTTTCGACTTCAATTCTACCTTTAACGATAATTTTTCCGACTCCCGTGGAGTAAGCTTCATAAATTCCTTCGGGATTTGTGATTATGCCACCAGTTGGAAAATCAGGTCCTTGGATTATTTCTATTAATTCTTCAAGAGAAATTTCTGGATCATCGATCGTGGCTATTATTCCTTCGCAAATTTCCTTTAAATTATGTGGAGGCATCGAAGTAGCCATTCCAACGGCAATTCCTTTTGTGCCATTTAAGAGCATGTTGGGAAGCTTGGAAGGCATATATTTTGGCTCTTCCAAGCTATCGTCGAAATTGGGCTGAAAATCAACCGTTTCCTTATTAATGTCTTCTACTATCTCGTTTGCTATTTGTGAAAGTCGTGCTTCCGTATATCGCATGGCGGCGGGTGGGTCGCCGTCAATTGATCCAAAATTACCTTGAGGATCTATGAGAGGATATCGTAAAGAAAAATCTTGACCCATTCGTACTAAAGAGTTATAGACGGCCATATCTCCGTGCGGGTGGTACATTCCAAGCACGATTCCAACAGTTCTAGCGCATTTTACATGTGGCCGATTGTAAGTATAATTATTATCGGCCATTGCAAATATAATTCGTCGATGTACTGGCTTCAAACCGTCTCGAACATCAGGAATTGCCCTGCCAACAACCACGGACATTGCATAGTCGATGTAACTACTTTCCATCTCGTCTTTTAAAATAACTTCCCTAATTTTATCCGTACTCATGTTAATAATAACCCTGTTTGATTAAAGCGTTATTGAATAAATTTTATTTAAATATCGAGAGTTTTTACTTCGTTATAATTTTGAATGATGAATTTTTTTCGGGGCTTGACTTCTGGCCCCATTAATTTGTTAAAGACTAGATCATGTTCAATAAAATCCTCGTAAACGACTTTTTTAAGAATGCGAGTTTCGCGATTCATGGTCGTGTCGTAAAGTTCGTCTGGATTCATTTCTCCCAAACCTTTATAACGTTGAACCTTAATAGAATCGGTGTCTTTCAATTTATATGTTTTTCTGTATTCGTCCAATTTTTCTTCTTTTTCCTTATCGGTGTACACATATTCCTTTGATTTTTTATACGAGATTTTAAACAAGGGGGGCACTGCCATGTATAAATAGCCCTCGTCAATTAAAGGACGCATGTACCTGAAGAAGAAAGTGAGGAGAAGCGTTTCAATATGGTGACCATCTACATCAGCATCGCAGAAGATTATGACCTTATGATATCGGAGATTTTTAATGTCGTATTCTTCTTCGCTAACACCATCGATTCCGGCACCTAAAGCTTTAATAATGGATTGAATTTCTGCATTCTGGAGGATCTTATCCATTCGAGCTTTTTCTACATTTAGTATTTTTCCTCTCAACGGGAGAATTGCTTGGTAAGTCCTATCTCTTCCTTGTTTAGCCGAACCACCTGCAGAGTCTCCTTCTACGATAAAGATCTCGCATTCCTCGGGATTTGACGAAGAACAATCAGCCAGTTTTCCAGGCATTCGCGCTGAATCCAAAACAGATTTTCTACGAATCATTTGGCGAGCCTTTTGAGCTGCTTCCCTTGCTTTTTGAGCGTTAATCGTCTTAAGCACGATCTTTTTAGCAGAATCAGGATTTTCTTCGAGATATTGCATCAAGCGATCGTTGACTATTTGACTTACCGCGAGGCGCACATCAGAATTCCCAAGCTTGATTTTTGTTTGGCTTTCAAATTGGGGGTCGGGAAGCTTTACAGACACCACTGCCGATAACCCTTCTCTCGTGTCGCTTCCACTGAGAACGATATCTTTATATTTCTTTTCCATGTCGTTTTCGATGTAAGCGTTGAATGTTCTAGTTAGCGCCATTTTAAAACCTGTGAGGTGAGTGCCACCTTCAAGCGTGTTGATGGTGTTTGCGTACGATAAAATGTTAGATTGATATCCTTGATTGAATTGCATTGCCACATCCAAGTAAACTTTTTTATCTTCCTCAAGATCATACGAATCGCTGAAAAAAATAACATCGTTATGAAGTGGTTGTTTATCCTTATTTAAGAATCTAATAAATTCGATTAAACCCTCTTCGTAGTGAAATTCTTCCCAATCCTCGGTGATATTGTCAAGAACTTCGAATTTAGCTTGGGGGGTTAGAAACGCAAGTTCTCGCATTCTGTTTGCAATTGTTGAGTAATTGAAAATGCGTTCGCCAGGTTCGAACTCGAAAATATCTGAATCGGGATAAAACTTGAGCTTTGTTCCCGTCTTTTCCTTTCTTTCTATAGGCGTGATTTCTGCTTCGGTTACTTTAATACCTTTAGAAAATCTCTGTTTGTATGATACGCCATCTCGAGTAATTTCTACTTCCAACCATTCTGTTAATGCGTTTACTACGGATAAACCAACACCATGTAAGCCTCCAGAAATTTTATAGGACTTATTATCGAATTTTCCACCAGAGTGCAAGTATTCCATTATTACTTCGAGAGCAGGCTTTTTAAATTCCGGATGCTCGTCAATAGGAATGCCTCTTCCGTTATCCGAAATAGTTACCGAATAATCTTCGTTAAACACTACTTTTATCTTGGTTGCGTATCCCGCCATTGCCTCGTCGACACAATTATCTAGTACTTCGAAAATGAGGTGATGAAGTCCCTTTTTTCCCGTGTCTCCGATATACATGGCTGGTCGCTTTCTTACGCCCTCAAGACCCTTTAATACCTGAATGTCGTCGGCGTCGTAAGCTTCTTTTTGAGGTTGAGATTGTTTTTTTGCCATGGGAATACCGTTTCTCGTTTAATTCGTAATAGTAAAACTAATCAAATTAGTTGAAATTTTATCTATTTACAAGTATAATAAGGAATTCTACCCTTTTAATGTTATCTCAAATTTATAACTAGTTAAAAACATACAAGCGCCATCATTTAAGATATTATATCATAATTGCAAGCATATAAATGAAAATCTTTTTAATGGAGCGTAATAAATAAAAGATAGGCTTCTTAGAACGGCTATTATTAGAGTTTATTGAGTTACGAAAAAAGCTTCACTTTATGCATTCCTTCGAATTTCCTCAGCCATCTTTATCATTTCTTGCAATTCAACATTTACATCATGAGTTCTTACAATGTGGGCCCCGTTATAGACGGCTATTGCCGTTGCTGAAAGAGTTCCATTAAGACGATCTTCGGGTTGTGGTAAATTTAAAGTGGTACCAATAAAAGATTTTCTCGAAATAGCTACTAAAATCGGTTTGTTAAGAGATCTTAATTTCTTCAGATTTCCTATTATCTTTAAATCGTAATCGTGAGTTTTTTGTTCTATCCATTTTCCGATTCCAGGATCCAATATCAAGAAATTCTCATCGTATCCTTTATTCTTGAGGCGATTAATGGTTTCTGTAAAAAGTTTTACCATTTCTTCCACCGTAAGAATATCTCCTGGTAAATTCTTCGAAGCCATTAGGATCGCTGGCAAATGGTGTTCGATTATAAATTTTTCAAGGAGGGGATCGGTTTGTAGACAACTCACATCGTTGATTAACATTAACTTTCCGTGTTTTGAAGCAATTTGGTAAGCTTTTTTTGCCACGATTTCGTATTGCGTATCGATCGAGATAATAATATTTCTAGGGATCGTCTTACACACAAGTTCCATTGCAGGTACAATTCTTTGAACCTCTTCTTCAATAGAAATCTTTTTTGACCAAGGTGCCGTCGAACGAGCTCCTAAGTCCAACATTTTAGCACCGTTTTCAATCATTTGACTGATTCCTTTCCGTATTTGCTCGGAATTTTGATACACAGAATCCCTATAAAATGATTCAGGGCTTAAATTGAGTACACCCATAAGGACGGTTGGATAATCGTCTCCTATTTCCAGAACATCGAAGAATTTTGCCTTTATCTTGGTCATCATGTTCAAACTGATAAAAATTATCAATTGAGATCTAATATGGTAACTATTATTTGAAATTTTATTATTTATATCCAATAATATTTCATGATAGATTATTTACGAAGGAATAATAAGAATTTAAAGAAATACAAGTGTATATAGATCAAAAATATGCTACTGATCGCAAAATGAATTGGCAAGAAGAAAAAGAACAACTCGGTCGAGAAATAGTTAACCTCTTATATGAGTGTAACATGATCGACACGTGGTATAAATCCAAACCCGAAGGCTGGACGCTCTTTTCGGGTTTGTGGAGCCCATTATACATAAATCTACGCCTAGTGGGTGGTTTTCCCATTGTATTAAAAAAGATCGGATATGCTTTAGCAAGATTAATTAAAGAAGAAATTAAAAACACAAGCCAAATAGTTGGAATCGCGTCTGCAGGAGTTCCAATCGCCACTGCTATATCGGTTGAAGGCGAAATTCCGATGGGATACACTCGCAAATTGGAAGGAATTAAAGACTTGAACGATTTTCAGAACAAGATCTCTTCATACGGTCAGCATAATTTAGTTGAGGGGACTTTTTTAGACGGAGAAAAAATCGTTCTCGTCGACGATTTGGTAACTTCTTTAGGAAGCAAGCTCATCGCTCGCGAGCAAGTGTTGTTTGAAGCATCAAGAAGAAATATCAACATTGATTGCAATGATATTGTTGTTATTTTGGACAGGGAACAAGGCGCAGATAAATTAGCCAAGGAGAAAAACCTGTCCTTATTTTCCTTGATCAAGTTTACATCGAATGGAATCCATTGGTTAAAGGAAAGATTCTCCAAAGTCGAGTACGATATCATTAGCGATTACCTCATGAACACGGAGAAATATCAAGACAAACAAATCCAGCAAGAGCTTAAGAAGCTAGCTAGTTAAAGATTTTACAAGATTTAAATAATTATATTTTTGAAATGTAAATTGATTTAATTCAAGCCAAATTATCTTTCGTGCAATGCAGTTATTTTCTCTCAAGCTACCGTTAATAAAAAAAAACGATCCCCTACTGGAAATCATCGCGAATCAACTGGTTTCCGAAAAAAAACCCTTGAAAAACGGCGATGTAATGGTCATCTCAGAAAAAGTAGTAGCGACCTCTCAAGGTAGAGTGGTTAGTTTGAGCGAAGTCGGACCGATTTCTGAAAAAGCTAAAAAACTTGCTAAAAAATACGACATGGACGATAGGTTCGTAGAATTGATCTTGAGGGAAGCTACTACCATATTAGGAGGCATGACGCACGTGATCTTGGCAGAAGTGAACGATTTCCTGATTGCCAACGCGGGAATCGATCAATCGAATGCGGGACCCGACAATGTGGTTTTACTCCCGTCAAATGTCAAGCAAGTAGCATGGGATTATTGGAACGAATTTAAGGCAAGGTTCAATCTTGAAAACCTTGGTATAATTATTGCTGACTCTCGAGTCCAACCATTAAGAGTGGGAACGATTGGGATTGCCATCGCAACTGCGGGCTTCGAACCCATTCAAGATTGCATTGGTCAGAGTGATTTATACGACAGACCTTTAGAGATCACCAAGAGGGCCGTGGCGGACGACCTTGCAAGCGCGGCACAATTCCTGCTCGGCGAAGCGGGAGAACAAACGCCCGTGGTCATTATCCAGGATATTAAATTGAATTTTACAGATTCCCCACAAACCATCACAAGAATGCCTCCTGAAGAATGCCTATATATGAACATCTTCGCAAGATATTTAGAGAAGAGAAATAAATGAAGAGTTATCTCTTTTTTTGAGTTCTAATCGTCGTAAAAATACTAATTTTTTAGGGTTTTTCAACTCAAGCTTATTTATTCAAATTCATCCAAGATCTGTTTTTATACTAATCGTCAATATTTATCCTATAAATTAGTACAATTAAATGTGATATTCAAATGTCAATCAAAAAAAAAAGTCTAAAAACAAAAATAATATTATTTTTAGGAATTTTACAAATTATTTTTTTCTCAACAATGGCAACCATATTTTCCATTTCTATTCAAAGTGGAAATCAAACCGACTTAAATGTTTTAACTCGTACTTCAGAAAAATTACTCTGGAACAATAACGGTAGCGTAATCTCAATTGCGAATTATTCACAAGGGGGAGGGGGAAACGTGCACAAAATGATATCATCTGAAACGGGAGGTGCAATAATCGCTTGGGTTGATGCGAGAAATACAGATGACCCATATTGGGACATATACGCTCAAAAGATCAAATCTAACGGAGAGGTCGAATGGTATCAAGACGGTATTCCTATTTGTACAGCGAACGATTCGCAAGTCTATCTCCAAATGATTAGCGATGGCGCTGGTGGAGCAATTATCGCATGGGAAGATCACAGGGATTTCGATACGAATGGAATAGATTTATACGCTCAAAAGATTGATGCAAACGGAGATTCTCAATGGTTAGAGGACGGAATAATTGTTTGCGATAAAATTGGTTCTCAAAGACACATTCAATTGGTTTCGGATGGAGCAGGTGGAGCAATATTAGTGTGGTCGGATGGTAGAGATCAAGCTATAAATCAATACAATATCTATTGCCAAAGATTATCGTCTATAGGAGAGAAAGTATGGGATTCTGATGGCGTTCCTATCTGTTGTTGGCCTGGAAATCAAATGAAACCTGAGCTCGTAAGCGATCTCAATGGAGGAGCAATTATAGCATGGCAAGATAATCGGAGCGGTAATTATGACCTCTATTCTCAGAGAATAAATTCAACAGGAGAGAAATTATGGGATCAATTCGATGTTCCTATATGCGTCGCCCCGGAGGTCCAGGAATATTTAGCAATCTCTGAAGATGATGATGGTGGAGCGATTTTAACATGGAGAGATGAGCGATACGACGGAGAAAAAGGAGATATTTACGCTCAAAAAATAAATTCGACTGGAATGGTAGAATGGGATTACAACGGCGTTTTGGTCGCAATTAGAAACGGAAAAATTTATTCGCCACAGATTATAAACGATGGTGTTGGTGGGTCTATTTTGGTTTGGAACGAATATTATGATGGTGAAGAAAATATATATGCTCAAAAGATTGACGCTAATGGAACGCTAAAATGGTCTAATAATGGCATGGATGTCTGCACAGAGCCTAACGATCAATATAACCCTTCTATCTGCTCAGATGGCAAAGAAGGTGTCGTTATTACGTGGAACGATGTAAGAAGAGAGAATAACTACGATATTTACGCTCAATCAATCGATTCGAACGGAAATTCTAGCTGGAAATCAAATGGTGCTGAAATTTGCACTTCAATTGGGCACCAAACCAATCCCATAATTATTTCAGATAACGCAGGTGGATTCATAATATCTTGGATTGATTATAGAAATAGTGAGATCTATAGTGATCTATATGCTCAAAAGATATCTTTTTCAGAAGATTCTACCCAATCAGGAGGAGCCGGGGAAATAAACAATAATTTGTTGAGTAATGAAATTATTTTCTTTATGTTAGGCGCATTGGCTTCTGCGGGTATATTTATTACAATCGCAGTTGTGAAAAAAATTATTAGCAAAAAACAATAATACGGGTAATTTTATATCAGTAATTCTCGTCTTTTTTTTTATTATAAAGTGTTTTTCTTTAAAAACATAAATTTTTTTTTTCATTCAATTAAGGAAAAATTAGAAGGATTATAGATAAATTATATTAAAACAAGTTTTCTTGATAAAGGTTTACAAATCAATTAATTATTTCCAATAACGATTCCATTACTTTTTTTGATGGATTAGCAGGTCCAAGCGAATGATTGATCAAAATCGTCCAATATGCATTTATATGCCAAAATCTATCATTTAATCACAAGAAACATAGAAGTTATTTGAATAATAATACAATAAGGGAATAAAAATTTATCA
>JAFGGO010000097.1 GCA_016930515.1 Promethearchaeota archaeon
CTTTTATAGTTAAGGTGAATTATCGAAATGGGTAAAATACAATATCAATACAGCGCCTACGATGAAGACGTGATTGAATTGGAAGAAGGAGATTTTGAGGCGTTAATGAAGCTCGAAAAAAATTTGGGTGCCAAGATCCCTTACGATGAAGAAGATTCCGATGTGATAAAATCTACTATGACCTATGGTTTTCGGGTCACATCCGAACGAATATCTCACCTTCGAATTTTTCCAATTGAAGAATTTGATAATAAAGATAAAAAGGTTTCCACGGGAAATCTGTGAACTTGAAGAACTTAAATATTTAATCATTTCCGGATTTAAAATCAGGCAATTACCAGAAGAGATTAACCTCCTTAAAGATCTTCAATATCTAGATATTAGCGCTACCGGATTAGAGATACTTCCTGAAACGTTAGGAGAATTGAAAATTCTCACTTATTTATTTTTTTGCACAACTCGATTAAAAAAACTCCCCGATTCGATAGGAAAATTAAGTAATCTGAAGGAACTTTGGCTAGAAGACAGCAACTTGGAAGTCCTACCCGAATCCTTCTGGAACTTGAAAGAGTTGAGGCGCCTCAACTTGTCCGGAAATAAATTAAAAACGGTACTACCCTCCATTGAAAAATTAAAAAAGCTTGAAGATTTAGAATTGATAAATCCACTTGAATCCTTGCCCCTGACATTCAAAAACTTGCGAAACCTGAATTACTTGTCTCTCTCCGACGATTATTATTTCGAATTTCCCGAAATAGTAAAGAAAATGATAGATGAAATGGAAAAGGAAGGTTTGAGTGTGGTAATGAAATTATATTAACTTCAAGCTAAATCACTCTAAATATCTTTAAAGATTTACTCAATCTGATATTTTTTCTTTATATTTTTAACAATCATAGAAATGCATTCCAATAACTCGAATTAATATCTATAATTCATAATCCTTATCTGTAACCCTCGATCATGAACATCAATTTAATAAATTTCTTTTATTTTAGAATTCAAACAATGAGCTGAATTGTGATATTTTTATTAATATTAGAATTATTCTCATATTTTTTTTTTAGTTAAGCAATTATTTTTAAATCCCATACAATAATTCGTCGTCAGATTTATCCAAATCATACAGTGGATATTCTCGAGCATTATATAAGATTCTTTTTATTTTTTCAGAATTTCGTCTTTGTTAAAAAGCTCCTTCATATGTTCATTTGAAAATTTCAAACATTTTCAAAAATCTCTTCGCGGGAAAATATCGAGAAATAGAAATAAAATTTTTGCAAAACACGGGCTTTTTATTTGCGTAATATGAGTTAATATTCCTATTAAAATTATATCTATTACTTCTATGTTTAGCCTCATTTAAATGCATTTTATTCGAATCAATTGATATTCATTATATGAAAATGCTTAAATCGTTTTCCCTTTACCTGTCAATTCATCATATAGCAATCATTCAAACCATTCGGTATTCAAACACGAAATTTCGAAACCATTTTCTCCGTTAAAATTGTTTTAGACATTCTTAATTATATAAAATGCTCAATTATTCTATTTTTCTCTCTTTTCCATCAATTCTATAATATCCGTTGTTGTAAAAGTTTGAATTATTTCCTGCTGTTTTAAATGCTTGTCGTTCGACTATATTCCGTCGTTTTTTATCAATAAACCTAATGCGACGAATTGAGCGTCTTTCTCGTCGATCTTGCTCATTATCTCCATTGCGCATGGCAGTTTTTCGATATATTCTTCGAGAGGAACCAATTTTAAGTTTTCAAGTAAGAAATTCAAGAGTTTTATTGTTTCTACTTCTTTTAAACCCGATTTTTGGACGATATACGGAATATATTTTTTTAATTCAATCATCACGATTTCTGGAACGAAGAAATCAAAGGACATATTCAGGAGAATTTCCCTGGTTTTTGAATTTTTCAAGAGGCTTGAGATTAATATGTTCGTATCAATAATTATTTCATTTTTTAGAGGTTCAAGTATTTTTTGTGTTCTTGCCAGCTTTGCTTGGTAATTTCGTCACTGATTTCGGAAACATCATCTAATGTTAATTTACTTTCTGGAACTATTGAATCCGAAATTTCAATTTTTCGAATGTATTCTTCTAAAGCTGCTTGGGCAATCAATTCGAAATTAATCTCAGGATGCTTTTTCATTTTTTCTAATAAGGTGTCTGAAATAGTTAATTTAATTTCGGTCATGTTCTCAAATATATAAATTAAATCCTAATTTAAATAATTATTAATGATTAATGAATCTTAACCACGATAATCAATACCCTCTTGAATTAGCTCTAATTCTATCAAGCAATCGATTTTGATTAATTCAAACCTTTTATGTTTATTCCTCGTTCAAAAATGTTTATTCATTATATGAAAATTCTTAAATCGTTTTCCCCTTTATACCCATCAATTCATTGCTTCACTATCATTCAGACCATTTGGCATTCAAACACGAAATTTCTAAAACGATTTTCTCCGTTAAAACTCGGAAATATGGGCTTATCAAATCACTATTAAAGCATTATTGACCTTGCAGTGGTAATATCTAAGTAATCTCATTATATGGGTCGAATTAATTTTAGAATCAAATAAATGTGCAATTAAACGCAATTAACTAGTGATTTTTACATAAAATTCATAAAGAACCCCTTTATTTTTCACGAGGTCGAAAAAATATAAATTATTGAATTTCCTAATGTTACACAGGTGAAAGAAAAAAATGACTACCATACCCGTGGAAAAAGAAAAATTAGCAGAACTCTTGGACTATAAATTGAAATTTCTTCACGGAAAAATCAATAAGATCCTAACTAAATGGAATTACACGAATCCAGAACTTTTTTTAGCACACGCAAGAGATGGCACGATTGAGGAAGCAGAACTTGACGCCATAACATTACGACAGTTGTTAAAAGAAAGAGAGGAATCTTATTTATTAAAGAGCAATTGGGATTTAAACGAATAAATCGTCCACGAGAATTTAATTTGTCCTTACACGAAAAAAAATTGATTATTGCCAAGCAACTGATAGAACAATGTCTCAAATCTTCAATTGAACGCTTGCTTTTTCAACCAGATCTTTCTCGAATAAAGATCCAATTAAGGAATGGCATTTTTATTTTCATTCAATATAATGATTTTGATGAATATGGTTATTCAATCGTATTTTCAAAAATTGAATTAGATCGATGTCGATTTGATAATTACGATAATAGATGGGATGTTTCCACGAGACCACATCATTTTCACCCGCGATATAGAACGGAAGCTGTTTCAAGCAAGATGATTGGTGAACCTGCGAAGGACATGCCTTATCTGTGTGACTTGATTATTTCAGGAAAAATCACGACGCTTTAACTTGATTTTATAAGTAAAAGGGAAATATGATCAAATATAATGTAGCATTGGGAATGAAAATGACTGAAGATGGTTCGAATTTAAAGATCCTTGCAAATTGAATAAAAAAATCGATAATTACATTACATTAAAGGAGAATAAGAAACGAGTCGTAAATGGACACTCTATCTTTTTCTTCAATAAGAACGACAGAATTAAAAATCCTAGATTTGATTACATGAGTCCTTTATAATGAGAGTCGAATGTAGCAAGAAACGTGTCATGTATATCTTAAAGCAATTTAAATAATTATTTTTTTTTTGAAATGGTTGAAAGTTCAGAGATTGATGGTATTATGATAGAAGCAAGAGACAAAGAAGGGAATATTGATAGAAGACCTGTCTTGTTTACAGAAACAGAAATTGTAGGTATTGCAAGGAAATTCGGTGGTAATAAAATTATCTGGATGGAACTTGGAAGGTACAGGATCTTGATTGTAATTATTTTATTAATATTCAAACAACCCTCATATTTTTTATTAAAGAAAAAATTATATCATGACTTTAATGTTTAGTCTTCATTTATTTATATCATTTCATTACTTAACAATCTCTCAGATTATTTGGAATTCAAAAACGAAATTATTAGTCAAATTGAATCGATATTCAAAGATGAAAATTCTTAAATCATTTTCCACTTTATACATATCAATTCATTACTTAACAATCATTTAGACTATTTGGTATTCAAGCATGAAGTTTTTAAAACTATTTTCCCCGTTAAAAGTCGGGAACATGGTCCTATCGAACCGTATCGTCATGCCCGCCGTTCACTTGAACATGGCAGACAAAGGGTTCGTGACGGACCAATTAAACGAGTTTTACGCCGAACGAGCAAGGGGTGGTGTAGGACTCATCGTGGTTGGAGGGTGTTACGTGAGTCCTTACGCAGTAGGTATTACTTCCATGATTGGAATGGACCACGATAAGTTCTTACCAAAATTGAAGGAATTTACTGGAACCGTTCATGCTGCCCGTCCCGATGTTAAGATTGGCGCACAATTATATCATTCTGGTAGATATTCTCCGCCTCAACTATTAGGGGAGGCTCCTATTTCGGCGTCAGCAGTGTATAGCATATTCAGTCGTGCAACGCCACGAGAGATGACGCTCGAAGATATCAAGCGAGAAATTAATGCGTTTGGAGACGCGGCCGCAAGGGCTGAAAAAGCAGGCTTTGATTGCGTGGAAATAAGCGGTTCAGCGGGATATCTCATTAACCAATTTCTCTCGCCTCTAACGAACAAGAGAAAGGATCAATACGGCGGCGATCTCGAAAATCGGTTAAGGTTTCCATTAGAAGTGATTAAATCCGTGAAATCGAATGTGAGCACCGACTTCACCGTTGGCATGAGGGTCGCAGGAGACGATTTTATGGGCGAAGAATCGAGTTCCTATAAGGATCACGCTGTATACGTAAAACATTTCGAGTCAGCAGGTATTGATTTCCTAAGCGTCACGGGTGGCTGGCACGAAACCAAGATCCCTCAACTCACGATGGATGTTCCAGAAGGAGCCTATACCTATTTAGCCGAAAATGTGAAGCGAAACGTGTCAATACCCGTGTTTAGTGCCAATCGGATAAACAATCCTACACTCGCAGAACAGATCTTGATGGCAGAAAAATCAGATGCCGTGTGCATCGGAAGAGGACTCATTGCTGATCCTTACTTGCCAAAGAAGGCGAAAAACGGAGAATTGCACGATATCATGCACTGCGTTGCCTGCAATCAGGGATGTTTCGACGAAATCTTCTCGATGAAACCCGTGAAGTGCTTGAGAAACGCCCGAGCGGGGCGAGAGGCAAGTACTAAACTCAATCCAGTATCTCAAAAGAAAAAAGTGATGGTGGTGGGATCCGGTCCTGGTGGTTTGGAAGTCGCAAGGGTTGCGTCAATGAGGGGACACGATGTGCTCCTGTTCGAAAAAGAAGATAAAATCGGCGGTTTGCTCAATCTCATTCACATTCCTCCTGGAAGGAGCGAGTTCAAGAGGATCATCGACGATTATTCGTATTGGTTTACCAAGTACGGCGTATCGGTGCATTACAAGAAGGAAGTTAATCTCGATGTGGTCAAGGAGGTTAACCCCGATGCCGTCGTCATCGCTACAGGTACGACACCTATCAAGGTTCCCATCCCAGGAATCAATAACGAACACGTCTATTGGGCTAACGACGCACTTAATGGAGACGTTCCTATTGGCAATAACAATGTAGTCATCGGAGGAGGTGCCACGGGTATTGAACTTGCAATCTATTTGGCGAAATACGGTAGGATGAATCTCGATGCGTTCGATTTTCTCACTCGCTATAAAGCCTTGGAACTCGAGGATGCTTTCAAGATGATACAAAAAGGTACCAAGAAAGTTACAGTGTTGGAAAAGCTTCCTCGATGTGGTGCAAACTTGGGCAAAACAACTAAATGGGTCCTGATGGACAAGTGTACGATGCTAGGAGTGAAGATCGAAACGAGCGTGAATGTGGTCGAAATTAAAAATAATCAAGTAATCTACGCGGATTCAACTGAAGCCCAACATGTTATCGACAATGTGGACGCAATTTATTACGCAACGGGCGTGAAATCAAACGATTCATTGTTCGAAGAAATCAAAACATCCTGTCCGGATATGAATGTGGAAAAAGTAGGCGACGCTCGAAAAGTAGCAACCGTTCTGGAAGCCGTAGAGATGGGATACGAGATAGGTAACAATCTATAAATTTCCTTTTGTATATTCTTTTTCCCTTCTTTTTTTTTTAGAGTTATTAACTTTTTATTTTTTTATTTATCATTTTTAACGATTGGCAAGCCGACACTATTTTAAATTTACCCGATCACCCCGCTAGATTTTTTCTCAAGAGATAAAAACGCTTTGTTCAGCCTATCAAGATTTTGATTTAAAGTCCAAGCGCTCGTTCGCGATCTTGGAAAGGTGGATTTTTAAACGATTTTCTTGTTGATTTTCCACGAGTTATACAGGAGCATCCTCGCCAACATGTCGAGATAACGCACCCCATCGCTACTCGACCGCCACCTGCGGTTAATCCGATTTAAGTCGGAAAAGCCGGTTCGTGCCCTTGATCATCACATCGTCCCTCTTTCCGTAATATGGATGTTCGGTAAAATCGATCAGCATGTTGATCCTTCGGAAAACGAGTCCTTCGGTTAGCGCTTCGATTAACTGGAAGTCCAAGCACTCGCGCAATACTTTTCTAGCTTTTCTCTGTCCAATGCTGCGCAAGTAAGCGTTCACGCCCGTTTGATGGGGTACGAGTCGTTTTTTTCGGTCGTCGGCGTAGGATTTTTGTCTTTCCTTTTTATGACCTAAAAAATGGGCGTTAAGCGCTTCGCTTGCGTCGTGAATCGACCGACCCGCGATCTCGGAATAGAAAAATACCTTCAAGAAGTCTTCGACCCGATATCGAGCGTTTTTGGCTCGCTTGGACCTCCACGTGTGGTTCGAAACCGATTCACAAAACTTTTTAAAAAAAGCCAGCATATACTGATTAGAAAGAAGTGATTCTACTCCAAAGTTCCCACCAGAACGGAGAAATACATTGCTTGCTGGCATGTATAAATAGAATCATTTCTTTCATTTAAAGTTCATGAATTTCGATTTAATTCATGCGTTCTGAGATTTGAATTACTCAAAACTAATAAAAAGGCTAGAAATTTAAAAGGCTAAGGCTCAACTCGATCCTTTTTTAAGAATCTACTTGCTTTGAGACTGTTTTTATTTATTATTAGTTCGATTTTAAAACACTTTAAGGTCGCTTTCCTTCCATTGATCGTATTGCTCGAAGATTTGGTCGATTTTTTTCAGTACTTCTTGGATCGATTTTTTCGTCTTGTTGTCCTTGCCGAATGTGTCTTCCATTACTTTGTATAGGTTTACTTGGTATTCAAGCGTGAGGTCCGATATTTTCATCAAGTCTTCCTTTTGAATACCTTTTTCGCTGAGTTGGATGATGACTTTTTCAATCCCTTCCTTGAGTCTAACCGTTGCGTTTAATGCGTTCTTACTTTTCTCGTAAAGCGAGTGTTCTTTTTCGAACATCTTATGTTCCTCTTTGGCTAACTTGATTTTTTCAACATCTTCGACCCTTTCTTTAAGCAAGTGCTTGACACGATGGTAAATAATGATTGCTTCGTTTATTTTTCCCATGCTATTGATGAGATCACGTTTTCTTAACAATTTCGCCTCAACAATCTTGATGTAAGCGTCTTCGTAGTACATCTGAAGCTCGCCGAAAGTGCTTTTTCCCCACACGCTTATTTTTTCACCTATGTGTTCTAATAAATCTTTTTGTTTTTGAATCTCTTCGTCGGAAAGCTTCTCTTTATTCAGATCTTTGTAAATTTTTTTCGCTTCGTTTCGAACCTGCTCGACGCGATGTATCATGCCATTCGCTTTTTTTTCGATATTCGTAATGCTCCTGCTGCCACCTTCGCTCGCGCAAAATTTGAAACTTTTTAGGGCTTCTTCTAACAAGGAAAAGAATTTCTTCTCGTTTAAGGTTATGTAATATTTGGAATCTTGGACTTTCTGTGTTGCCTTGTCCATTTCGATTTCCAACTCGAAAATATGGTCTATTAGCGTGATTTGGCCCCGTTCAGAAAGGATCTTGGATTTTGCGTCCATCTCGTCGGAAACTCTCTTGCTCGCTCGATACCAAAATAAGCCCGCTGGTATCCAGAATAATATAGAAAAGACCATCATGTTGAACATGCCCCCGAGAAATCCTATTAACCAAGACGAAAATAAGAGCGTTAACCCCTTGCTCATTTGTTCCGATAAATTTATCATGGACGCTGCCGTGCCCCTATGTTCGGGTAAATTAACGTCCGCCATAACGGCATTTTTGTTAGCAGCGGGACCAGCGGTCAACACGGAGGCAATCAAGGCAAACGAAAACGTAACATAATAAGAGGGATACACTGTGAAAATAGCGATAATGGTTTCTAGCATGTACTTACCTACTTCCTCGTTGGATATTTGAGCCGGGTAATTAATACCAAGCTTGCTCGAATCAACTACCGTGATCGAGAAGAACAAGAGGAGCGCAAATGGAATTACGAGCACTAGGCAGACAAAACCAAGGCGAGCCCGATTCACCTTGTTTTTCTTGAACAAGTAATCGCCCAAGGCAGAGAATATCAAGTTCCCTAAAATATATCCCGCAGCAATTAAACCCGCAAAAATAGTGGCAGTTTGAAGCCGGATCTTATCAGGGATGTCGAAAAAATAATATTCTCTCAATAGGGTGGTTAAAAAGAAGGTCAAGACCGTTCCAGGAACTAAGGTGAAAAATCCCTGCAGGACCAAGTTGCGATTAGTTTTTTTCTTCGTGATGGCAACAAAATCGTCCTTAGAAATCTTGTAAGAATATTCCAAGTTGTAATGTGTTAATTCAATGAGTTCCCCTTCCGTTTCGCCCCGTTTTGGCATTTTCACGAATATCATTAAAAAAATAACTATACAACTCACAATCGATAGCAGTAAAAATGGAAAGCGCCAGCTCGTGATTGGGCCTAAAAAAGAGGATAAGGCTTGACCGCTGGCGTTAGATATACCGCTAACGATTGCGATGGTTCCAAACCATCCCGATCGCTCGTCAGGGGGTATGGCGTCGGATATGATCGAATACCCGATTGGAAGCACGCATCCCAAACCCGCTCCGCTCAAGGCTCGGGACCAGACGAGCGTCGTGTAATTTCCGCTAAAAAACGTGAAAAACATTCCAAAAGTCCAGGAAAAAGCTCCAGCCATGAGGACCTTGATTCTATCGACTTTATCGGCAAAATATCCCCAAAAAATGGCGAATCCTGCACTAATCAACACGAAAAATGCGTCTGGGATTGCAAACCATTCTGCTGTTACACCGAACTCTGCTCCCATTATGGCATAACTCGGAATGAGCATGCTCTGGCAGGCCACTGAAATGAACAACAAGACTAAAATTAAGACGATTGGAAGAATGTCTTTTTTTTTAATATTCGTGAGTGGCATAGATCTATATGAAATTGGCATTTCAAACTTTGCGATAATAATAATAACGAGCTCGATTTAAAAAAGGTTTTTAGGAACGAGTATTTAAATAAAGAATTAAAATTGAAGGAAAAATAATTAGGACTAGATAGGTTTTGAAATTAATATTCTATATAGGTAATTACATGTTAAATTTGCAGAAAACTTATAAAACTTTTCACTGTTTTCAATATGATAATTCATCGATATAGGAACTTAAACTTAAAAAACAATTCAAGAATTGGATTATACATAATAAAAATGTTAAAATATCCCTTAAATGAAATTATTAGCAAGTATATAGCAAAGTTTAACGAAGAAATTATACATTTGAATAAAATTTACACTTTTGAGCTTAAATTGCCTTATTCCATTAGTTCTCATCCGAAATTAACAATACGAATGGGTCGAATGATTGGGTGTGCAATGGATAAGAAAAACTCACTTTTAATAATCTCTCCAGAGGCACACGATAAAGAATTTCTCGAGGTAGTTATCGTTCGAGAAATCTTGGTTATTCTTTTATCTGAGCTAATAATCTTGAATCAAAAAATTGAAGATTTTATCGTATTTTGGTATGATTTGGCTCTCTTGCTCGCAAATTTTTACTTAGGGAATAGGTTTAACGCTTTTATTAGGAAGATACTTGAAAGTTCGACAATTAGCTTCCTAAATTTCCAAGATGGCACCAAATTTTATTGTTCAGAAAAAATAGTTGCAGTTTTAAGCGATTTTTTAAGAATCCTTTCCTCCGAAGAAATAGAAATCTTGATTTTAAATGTATTTAATATATTAAAAATTTTAAAAAAATACAATATAAGACTTTCAATTCGAGAATTTACAATTGCGTGCGATGCTTTAATCGATATATTTTCAAGTAAGAATTTATATGAATACCTCAAATCTCTCGAAGAGGTAAAGAATTTAGAATTTATTAAAAATATCTTTGAAAAAGCTCTCGAGATTGATCGATCGTCTGTAAAAGACGAGTTCTTGTCATTATGTTTTAAAATATTAACTAAGACTCCAGAAAAAGAAAAATACTTGAGCTTTTTAAAGGAGAATCTGAGTGAATATTTGAAAGATGAGATCATTAAAAAAGAAATTGTTAATCTAAAAATTTTAACTTGCGATGTATTAACGCATTAATACTCTTCGTCTTTCGTGGGGTTTAATACATAGTAATCAATTTTCCTCGTGAATTATAATCCTTCGACGCATATCTATTGAATATATAAAATTGGTCCTTGTGAATTTATAAACTAGCTATTCGATCCTATAATTAACCATAATCAATCAAAAATTCAGGTGTATAAAACGAAAAAAAAACAAAATTATTACGCAATGCTTCTTATCGGTTTAATGGGTGCCTTTGCTTTTTTTTGCTGTTTACCTTCTGCAAGATGCGCGACCGTGGGGGGACAAGTGACAATGGGTCCTGGAGAAGAGCGTGCTGAGCGACTTACTCCAAAAATTAATGTGAAATGGTCGTTTTCGAGCTCAAATCCAAATGTTAATATTACCTTAGTGAGGTACACCGAGTCGTGCTACGAACTTGATGGGTGGTATTCACCGATTTGCGAGGATAGAAATAACGGATCGGGCACTTGGAATGTTCCTACCATGTGGTCAGAATGTTACGCAACAGAAGAAGAAAAAGAACAAGCATCATCGTCAAGCGAATTGCCTCCGTTTTACTTTGTATTTAAAAATACGAATAATGAAGAGAGCACTATCCTCACATATGATTTAAAAATAGACGAAGAATTACCATTTCCAGCCGTTCCAGGGTTTTATGGATGCATCGCTATCCTGATTAGTTCCTTAGCGATTTGTTCAATAATAGTGGCGAGGAAAATCAAAAAAATTCATTAAAATCTTTTTTTTCTTAATATCAATATTATTATCAAAGAAAAATTCTGTTTAAAATAATATTCAATTAAATTCCTAAATAATCATCATGAAATGATAAGTTATAATGCAATTCCATCTTTAAATTTCAAAAATAGATAAGAAATTGTCCAAATCTAATTTACTTGACCGCCATATTAAGTTTTCAATTACCGATTCATAATTAAAATTATTTTCTATTTTCTTAAGGTTCGTGAAACATAAATTTCACGAATGGAGATATGTTGCTCTGTATTATCCTAATATGTATCTCCATATTATCCTATAGGATTGAAAATGTGTTATATTGGTTATAAATAAATATTATTTATTAATAAATATGGGTTATATTAGATTAATTGAAATCTAAAGATAGATCAACATTCTTCAAACCTTATCAGATATTTTGGTGAAATTAATAATTGAAGGAATTTAAAGATAGAGTTGCCGTGATTACGGGGGGTGCTAATGGTATAGGGCGAGGGCTTGCCTTAAAATGTTGTAAAGAAGGCATGAAAGTCGTAGTGGCGGATATTGACGCAGAAATGTTAAAAAAAACGGAAAATGATCTGAGAAAAAGCAGTGGAACCTTATTAGCTGTTAAAGCAGATGTTTCAAAATACAACGATATTGAAAACCTTAAAGAAAAAACTCTTGATGCTTTTGGGGGCGTTCACTTGCTTTTTAATAATGCAGGTGTTACTGCTACAAATTACTTATGGGAGCACACGCTAGAAGATTGGGCGTGGATAATGGGTGTCAACTTATGGGGTGTAATTCACGGAATAAAAGCTTTTGTACCCATAATGATAAAACAGGATGTGGAATGCCATATCGTAAATACTTCCTCTTTAGGGGGATTGATACAGGGGCATGGTATCTACGGAATCACAAAGCATGCCATTGTGGCGCTTTCCGAGAGCCTTGGAATGGAATTAGAAATGTCTAATCGAAAAATAAATGTATCGGTGCTGTGTCCTAGCTTCGTTAACACTGACATTCTCGATTCGGAACGACATAGACCACCTGATCTATTAAATGATTCTGATAAAGTTAAAAATCATCCCGAACTTTTAAACAAGGGATTTGCAAAAATGGAACTTGAATCTGGAAGAACACCTCAAGAAGTAGCGGAAATGGTCTTTCAAAGCATTATTGATGAAAGATTTTACATTTTAACTGATACTAATTTAAGAACCGCCGTTAGAGAACGGATGGAAAATATCCTAAAAGCGTTTTATGACTTTAAAGAAATTTAAACATTTGATTACAGGTATACGATTGCGTTTTGGGAAATGATGTTATTTAACGCAGATTATACTGAAGGCATATATACTGGATTAACTGCTGATCTTGATGGAAATGGATTAATTTCGATGAAAGAAGCGTTTGATTACGCGAATTATAACAATGATTTTTCTATAAAGAATTTTCCATCGATCCTATCTATGGACAATTCTCAGTACTACGAGACTACTCCAGGATTAGGCGCTCGAACCTATCTTTAACTCCTATTTTTTTTATTTCTTTTTTTACTAAAACGAATGTCATTTC
>JAFGGO010000009.1 GCA_016930515.1 Promethearchaeota archaeon
AGGCTTGGGAATTTGCACGCCCCATGCGTCCTCCACGGCTTTCGTGGGGGTAATGTGGTGGGGGATCGGGCAAATACCACAGATTCTTGGGGTGATCCTGGGCACGTGCTCCATGTACCTGCCTTCGACGAACTTTTCGAAAAACCTCGTTGAGGTGATGTTAAATTGCACGTCCTGAACCTTGCCGTCGTCTCCTAACTTTATGTGTAAGCCGCCGTGTCCTTCTAATCGAGTAACTGGTTCTACTTCAATTTCTTTTACCATGATTATTTATCCTCCTTTAAATCGTTTCTTTTATATCCTAATGTGCTCGCAGCCAAGGTAAACCTGTTAAATAATCCCGCAGGATCCTTGATAAAATCGAGCACTTCTTGGGGGTCCTTATCTGCACATAACGAACCGAGCGTACTAATAAATTTAGCTCCCTGTTCTTTAACTCCTACAGGAGGACCATAACATCCCAAGCATGGTGCGTTTGCCTTATTTGGACAGATTGTTCCACAACCCGCGTGGGTAACTGGTCCTAAACAGATATATCCTTGTTCTAAGAAACATTTATCCATTGTTGGTAACCCCTCGTAATCGCGTTTCAGATCTCCTGGAACTTTATCAGCAACATCTCGTTCGCAATGACTGCAAACAGTTTTGGAACTATATTTGAAGTTTGGATCGTCTTTTAATAAGTATAAGGCTTCTCCTGCGATATCGTCAATAATCTGCACTCCCGTGGGCGCAACATCAAGCATAATATGTCCTCCTACTTCCTTTTCAGTCAGGCTTTCGGGTTCATACGCCATCCTTTGGAGTAGATCGCCGCGGAAATAAAAGTTTCCTATATTAGCAACGCCCAAGTATAAGTCAAGAAAATGTTGAATACTTTTTCCCATTTCAGGAGTTAACGAATTAATTCCATCAAGGATTGTTTTAAGTTGGGTTGCTTTCGCACCAGGTTTGGTTGTAGCCTTATAACATCCTATACATGGTTCACCTTTGTTGGGACACATTTCTTCGCAACCAGCAGCCGTTATGGAACCATAACATAGTATATCGGAGTCTAACAGGCAACCTTTCTTCGCTAGACTACACGAATCGCAAACGCTCTTGTTTTTATTCAAAGACGCGGGACCTTCACCGACAACTGTTAGTAAATAAGATACTGCTGCAAGAATATTTTCTGTTGTGGGTGGACAACCGGGTAAGAATACATCAACATCGATAATGTCTTTAATGAGTACGATGTGGTCTTCAACTTCGGGAACATTTATTGTAGGTACACCACCTCCAGAAGATATGCTTTCTACTTCCGTGAACTTTCTTTTTAGTAGATCTTCCTTGCTAGATAAGTTAGCTAAACCAAGAACGCTCCCATGGCAGGCACAAGCTCCAAATGCAACGATAACAGCGCATTTCTTTCTCATGAGCTCGACGTTTGCCTTATCTTGAGACGTTCTTACCGCTCCTTCCAAGAATCCAACGACTATTTCGCCGTCTTTCCTGGCTTTTAACGAGTTCAACTTGAAGTCAACAACCGCTGGCCAATAGACGATTTCAAGTTCGGGAAGAACGTTTAACAATCCGAGGTGAGCGTTCAAGAGAGATTGATGACATCCCCAGCAAGAAGACAATTGCATGAAAGCTACTTTAATTGGCATCTTGTTTTTTCACTTGTTAGATTGTTTTAGAATTTTAACTATAGATAGTAATATGTGTGTAAATGTGAAATTTAATAAAAAATTAATCAAAAAATATTCGAATCTTGAAAGTAAGATTTACGAAATCTCTACTTTCAATGCAATTTTTAATAAAATCTATTTAGAGAAAACGATCAATAATGCTTTTTTTCTCCTTAGAAAAATCAAAATTAATTGAATTGAAAATTAATGTTTACGATACAAATCTTTTACCCATTTCAAAAGCTTTTTTGCAATCTTGGGGAAATATTTCTTCCCTACTTTTCTCCTTTTTATCTATGTTGAATCGTTCCTGCACTACTTTTGAATAATCTTCAAACTGATAGGTATCGTAGCTCATTAGCGATTCGGAGGATCCGAAAGTGAATTTTAACAAATATTCGTTAACGAGGCAATTTCGAGCAATTCCCGTGGTTTTTGTCTCTTCTTCGGTTTGATTCATGGTAAAAATAAACCCCGTTTTAATCTTCCTCGGAAATAATGTCTTGTATGGATTGGCATACATGTTATATGGGAACATCAATCGCTCCATGAATGATTTCATTTCTCCAGTTACGGTTCCGTAATAAATCGGAGATCCAAGAACCAAGGCGTCTACTGTTTCGATTTCGTTTAGAATTGGCGTTAATTCGTCCTTAAAACCACATTTTCCATAATTTTTTCCACCCTTGATTTTGCAACTAAAACAGCTGGTACATCCTTTGTAATTCAAGTCGTAGAGGTGAACGAGTTTGGTCTCCGCTCCTCGAGAATTTGCTCCTTCTGCAACCTTTTTTAATAGCGTGGCCGTGTTTCCGTTTTTTCTCGCACTTCCATTAACGAGCAATACTTTCATTTTACAACCATTGATTAATATATTTGATTTGTTAATAATTATCGTACGTTAATATTCTTAATTTTAACGATATTCTGGTTGGATAACAAATCAAAGAAACAAAAATAAATAGAATTTTTAACTAGTTTTTCTTATGATAGCAAATGAACATGTTAACTATTAGAAATATCGCTTTAAAGCTAAAAGAAGCTGGTAGGTTAAGCTGTTCTCCATTATGCGTTTATGGTTCCGAAATCGTTCCAAAAAAAGCCGTTTCGATTAATAAAATAAATAGTTGCATCGCCAATGCTATTTTTTCGCTCTCGTTAAACGATAATATAGAATCACTTTTTATAGGTGCAGGTGCACTAGAAGGATGTTGTCCTGGTGGTCGAGCTTGGTTTGGATACGATTCTTTCCTTCCTCAATTAAAGTACTTTCTATCTACTGGAAATAAGGATTTTAGGGGAGGTGCATGCGAATTCTTACTCGCAAGTCCAGACATCGCCGAACGCAAATTAAAAGCCGCTAAAAAAATAAAACCAATTGGAAAATTTACGGTAATTCAAAAGGCGGCCCTCTTTGAGGAAAATGATATTGATGTAAAACTCATCTTATGTTTTGGGAATTCGGAGCAAGTGAGAAACCTCTGTTCTTTGGCATATTTCCGCCCCGAAGAGAATTTATCAATCTCCATTCCTTGGGGTCCATCTTGTGCGTCTTTTGTGACTTATCCCGCTGGCTTGGATAAGAGACTTAAAGACAACAGGATTATAGTAGGACCAACAGATCCCACGGGAAATTATTGGTTTCCTCAAAATTACTTGTCTATTGGCATCCCATTTGAGATTGCCAAGCGAATGACAGAAGATTTAAATGCTTCTTTCATCTCAAAACGCCCAAAAATTGCATATCCAGATAAGAGGTTATCATATAATAATTAAAACTAATAATTTTTGAAAATCTTAATTTTATTATCTTTAATTTATAATAATATTCTATTTGGATGGGCATAAATATTCATTCTGGCACCCCTTACAAACCCAATCAATGTGATACCATGTGAAAACGCCAAACGAATACCTGATTCTATGGCGGTCGATACTGAGGCCAAAATCGGAAATCCCGCTCTCACGGCTTTTAAGACGGAATCTCCCGTCAATCGTCCCGTTGATGTTAATACGAATTTAGTAAAATTATCCTCCTTGATTAACATTTCCCCTATTACTTTATCTATGGCGTTATGCCTTCCAATATCTTCCTTACAGGCGAGCATGTTTCCTTTAAGGTCGAACACTGCTGCCCCGTGACACCCTCCCGTCTCTCGAAATATTACAGTATTTTGTTGCATTTTTTTAATAATGGTGTATATAAAATCGGGTTTTATCTTGATCTCGTTTCCTGTCGAAAAGTGAGCATCTCTTTTGTCGAGAACTTCTTTTATGAGGTTTCTCCAGGGGGAAGAAATTCCACAAGTAGTATCGATAACCCTGCTCACAGGATTGATCTCCAAGGCCTTAGGATTTAGCTCCAATTTATCGTCTAATTCTACCATTATCTTGTTTTCAAGTTCCTCAATGGTAATAGTTTTCAAATCCTCTTTTTTTTGTATTAATCCAATGGAATACAAAAAACCAATCGCAAGATCTTTCAAATCATTCGGTAAGCAAATGATATTCGCAAGTGGCTTGGAATTCACGATGATATCCATAGGAGATTCCACCAAGACGATGTCTTGCTCCTCGCTAGCCTGATCTTTTTTAATTTTTGTGATTTTTACGAGACGCTTATACATGGGAAGAATTACTCGTTAAAAACAAATTTCTTATAACACAAAATAATAGTTCATAAAAAAAGGTTTTTCGGATTATTTGTTTCACATTAATTCGTAAAATTAAACATATCTTTTCTTTTCGATTGATTTAGAGGTTTTGAGGTTGAATATTGGCGCGATTGTTTGAAAATTTTATATTGCACCTTTTTTTTTGACATTCTTATTTAAAAAACAAATTATCGTTATGATTTCTCCCTATAGCATATCTTCCACCAAAGCCCATGACGAACTTGATGCCATATTCTTTGATGTAATTTTGGGTGGTTAAGATGTTTCTGTCTTTGCTATATTTTATGAAACATTCCTTCTAATCATAATAAACTATATTTTTAAATTAAATAAAAGAGGACGAATTTAATTTTAGACAACAAAAATTGGAAATTCAAAAATAATAATAGGATTAATCACTTTGAAATTTGAAAGTGTATTTCTTGTTTGTATTAATTAATTAAAATTAAAAAAAGAAAATAATAAGCTAATTTGTATTTAAGCGGCAATATAAATCCTGCCATTTGAGCTATTGGAAGGCTTGCCAGTTTGCTTGTCCATTTTGGAATGGTTCTTTTCGACGGAATGGTCTCCACTATATTCAATGAACTTACCTTTGATTTTATCGCCGTTCATAAGTTCGATTTCGTTGACTTCTCCAATTTTCTTGTACGAAGGAAGCATCTTTAAGACCTTACCCTTTACGATGATAGTACCACGTACTTGATCTGCTCCCGTGCAACGAATGCAATCACCCTCTACGATGATGGTACCTCCGTGTCCGTGAACCCCCAAGAAATTGCCCGCTCCACCGCAAATCAAGGTTGGAAATCTCTTTGCAGGTTTGGAACCGTTTACCCAAGACATTGATTCGTGTCCTACTTTACCTTTTACCTTGATAACTCCATTTTTCATGCCCTTCCAATGACCCCTGTATGCGGCTCCAACATAATTGCCTGCGTCTCCCGTGATCTCTAGTTCTCCCCCTTCCATCATGGCTCCTGCCCAATCGTCTGCGTTTCCGTTGACTAATATTTTTCCACCAGACATTTGACTTCCCAAGTGCATTCCTACATTTCCGTTCACGACGATTTCTCCACCCATCATTTTTTCGCCAATTCGCTTGACATTTGAGAGGTCGCCATCAATGATTATTCTCGTTCCATTCAAGTCTCCTCCTTTACCTGTGACGCTAAAGTAATCTCCAATAGTCGCTTTTTGGTTACCGTAATAAACGGTTAACTTTTTTATTTCATCGGTAGATTTACCTGCAAAATTATCAGGCGTGATGGTATCGGCTTCGAGTGGAAACTCGAGCTTTTTAGTAAGTTTTAATTTAATATCTGTCATGTTACTCCCCTTTTTTCTCCTTGACTTTTTTTATGATTCTTTTCAAGATCTCCACATCAGTTAAACATTCGCCCGGAGCATCCTTAACCTTTCGTAATCTTAGAGGAACATGGTCCATTCGATATGCGGTACCTTCACATTCGATCCCCGCAATTGCAGGAGGCAAGATCACGTCCGCAAAAGCAGATGTTGGCGTTTCGTGAGGTTCAACCGAAATTAAAGGATGTTTAAATAGGTTTCGCACGGACGCTGCTGGAAAATTACTTGCAGGGTCTGATGCAACGATTAAAGATGCATCAATCTCGTTCCGAACGAGAACATCGCACGACGAAAACTCTCCAGGATTGTATCTAGGGTATCCTTTTGAAAAATCTATTGAAAAAGGATATCCTGTAGACCATGAAAAGACAGTATTTGCACCCGTTACGTTGTAATGTCCTCGCATTGCTGTGATCAAGAATTTGGTATGGTCGTTGAGTTCTCGAGTAAGACAGATGGCTGAATCGATATTTCGATGGTGTGCTTCGGATTGTGTAAGCCCCATGCCGAAAAATATGACGCCAAAAGTGCAGGATTTTAATTTTTCTGCTATTTCGAGGATCTGGGTTGTTGGTACACCCCCAACTTCCTCGACATCAAGTTCGGTACCTCGTACAACTGCTCTTATGGCGTTTAATAGCTCGTAATCTTCATCGGGTCTTACTTGGAGGTGAACGTCAGCTATTTGAGCAGTATGCGTGTTTCTTGGATCTATGACAATAACATAACGATCCCTCCTCCCGTCTTTCTTGAAATAACCACGAATGAATTCGCTATATCTTCCAAGATGTCTTGGATGAGCGTGTACGGGATTACATCCCCAGAAAACGACCAAATCAGCTCGATTCTTGTATTCTCCTAAGGTGGAAGAGGGTACTCCAACATCCTGAACTGCTAAAAGCGTTGGACCGTGACAGACGGAAGCTGTGTTATCTAAAATTCCCCCGAGAATTTCTGCGAGTTCTACGCCTTTTCCTTGGGCATCAGCTTCAGTGCTTGAAAATCCATATAATAGGGGTCTCTTTGCATTGACTAAAATATCTGCTGCTTTATCGATTGCCTCGTCCCAAGACACTTCCTTGTGAGAATCGCCCTCTTTTATTAAGGGTTTTTCGTACCTATGTGAACTTGGATTTGACGAAAAGAATTTTTTCACGCCTATTTGACAACCATTTCTTACCTCAATAACTTTATTATCTTGTACATCAACTTCCAAATCATCGCATAAAGTTCCACAAAACGGACATACCACATCAGTACAAGTTATACAATTTTTTGATGCCATTTTTAAGCCTCCATTAATAATCTCATTAAATCTAAAGCGTTCAATACTTTTCCATTCTGAATTACTTCTACTCTTGCTTTCATGCCTTTGAAGGTTGGTGTACCGCAGGATAACGAATCTGGATTGACAACTTGATTTGCCCAGGGGCCCATTGGAATGAATATCGTACCTGGGTGAGGGCCTTCATCAGATACAACCGAATAAACCACAACTTCACCAAAATCAGTAATTACCTTTACGGGAGTACCCGGAATGCAATCAAGTTTTTTAAAATCGTCTTTATCAAACATACAAATTCCGCATGCTCTTACATTTTCCTTGGATGTTTTACTACCTTCGAGAGCCACTCCTTGTTGGATAGTTCTTCCGGTAAGTAGCGTAAGATTATCTATACTCATTTTTTTAAATCACTCCCTCTTCAATCCTCTCATGGTTTTTAATCTTACAACGAGATCGGGCCAGAAAGGTTCGTTAAACTTTCCCGAACTTTTTACTTCTTTAATATTTAGTTTGACGGCACCAGTAGGACACGCGTTATCGCATGTTCCGCAAAAAATACACTTCTCTTCGTCTACAACAACGTTGGATGTTTTTTCCCATCCTTTTTTAGATTTAGGTGGAATAGATATTGCGGAACTTGGACAGACATCGTAGCAGGTGTCACATCCTCCAGCACACTCATCGTCGACGATCTTTATATTACCACTGGTATATTGCTTTACGACTCTTTCAATACCGTCTTTATTTTTAATCTTTTTCGCTTCGAACTCAAGTTTGGGTAACACACCTTGCTTTACGAGCGGAATATCTTCGAGCTTAAGGACTTCGTTATTTATTTTTAAGCTTAGCGCAGAAAACGGACACATTACAACACACGTACCGCAAAACACGCATTTATTTGGGTCGTATACTTCCGTGACCAATCCATCATTCGTCTTTATTCGAATAGAAGCGCCAACGGGGCCTCTATTTACTGCCTCTTTAGGACAGACGCGACTGCAGGTGCCGCATCCCACGCACTTGGTTTTATCGTGAATTAATTCTTGCGATTGCGTGAGAAACTGGATCTTCACGGATTCTTGGTTGTTTTTTATCGTTCTATTTATTTTAGGAAACATTTCTCATAACCTCTTGGTTTTCTAATAAAAAATTATGTATATTATTGTCTCTCGTTTAATTTAAGTCTCGATTCGATGCGATCCCAAAAAGGACTATTATATTCTCCCGAATATTTCACTTCGGAGATGGTCAAGGACAACGCTCCAGTTGGACAAGCAGAATGACACGCAGCACACGCAACGCACTTGTCATTATTAATCGTTAAAACGATTTCCGAGTCCCAATCGATTTCCTTTTGCTCGCACGACCACGTAATAGCGCCAAAATGACAAGAATCTGCACAATTTTTACATCCACCAGCACACAAACTAGTATCAATTGTTACATATCCTTCCATATATTTCTTTACATCTTTGCCCTCGGTAGTTTTAACCATAGTATATTCTATTTTTGGAAGAGCATTTTGCTTTATAAGCGAAAGGTCTTCCATTTTTACGGGTTCACCGTTAATAACTAAAGTTAATGCATTGGCCGGGCATAAATAAGTGCACACGCCACAGTACGAGCATTTTTCGGGATCGTGAACATTAGGTATGAGATGATGTCTCACTTTCTTGATGATCTGTTTTGAGGAAAATCGAATTGGTTTGTCCAATTGTTTTTTAGTAATTGCTTCTTTAGGACAAGCTCTAGCGCATAAATTACATCCAATACAAAGTTCCTTGTCAAGCACGAGCTGTAATTTTTCCTTAAGAAATTCGACATTTACCGTTTCCAAATTATTATTTTTCACTCTTGATATTTTAGGGAACATTTCTTTTTGCCTCCATGTTATTTAACTGATGCAATTTCCATTGATATAGCGCTTTGGGGACACTCCTTTATGCAAACTCCACATCCATCGCAATTTCTCTCTCTATCTGGAATGAAAATGGAATAAGCGGTTCCATTTTTAACTAAAATGACCGCATTTTCATGCGTGAGCTTGCCACTCGTTTTTAATTCGTCAAAATTAATCGGGCAACTAACAACGCACACATTGCATCCAGTGCATAAAGTTTTATTTATTCTAAGGTTAAATACTTGCATTTTAGTCGTCCCTCTTAGCTGTTTATCTTATTTGGCCCTAATTGCTTTATCGTATGCACGAATTCTTCTGCTACTTCCGTTAATTCTGCTCCTTCTGAGGCTGAAATCTGCGTGTAATATACTCTTTTAGGATTTATGCCAAATTGTTCTAGATATCGATCTAGCAAGGCCATCTTTGCGAAAGTCTTGTAATTTCCTTCGACATAATGACAATCTCCTGCGTGGCAATGAGACACGAGAACTCCGTCAGCTCCGTTCATTAAAGCGTCCAATACGTGTTGTGGTTCCATCCTACCTCCACACATAACGCGCATTATACGCAAGTTAGCAGGCCTCTGCATTCTTGACGTGCCCGCCTGGTCTGCACCAGCATAGGTACACCAATTGCAAAAGATCGCTAAAATTTTTGGGTTAAATTCGCTTTCAGTCATTATTATTCATTTTTTTCGTTTCAGAACTATTTCCTTTTCAGTCAATAATTTCATAAAATTGATAGTATTAGGTAGTATCATTAAAAATTTTATAAAAAATTTGCCTTTACATTTGATATTTTCCGAGCTTAAATATTAACATCAACTCAATATTTTTTCAAGAAGTTTTTCAATGTTGGTTTCTGGGTTTGAGATAAAAAGAATAATTTCTTATTTAGGGATATTCTCATACCTTTAAATAATTCACGATTGATTGCCTTCCTAAAATCATTTTGCAGACCTTTTTTTAGGATATTCTTCTCCTATTTTTTTTTTTTATTGCGATAGTTTATTATTTATTAATATAAAAGCGTTAAATCGAAATTTGGACAATTTAATTAAAAAGGTAAACATTAAAATTCCATATTTTTATAATTGAGAGAATTTGAGGCTTTAATATCTCAATTTTAACCCAGATGGTTTTTTATGTTTAAGATAAAATCTTTTTTTACATAAATTATGAATCTAATAAAATCTTTTAACAAATGCAAGAAGGGATTTATAATTAATTTTTTTTTCAAATTTATTTTCATTTTAATTTTACCCTGGTTCCATTATCTCTCAGTTTTTCAATAATCTCTAAATTTTGGTTAATAATTCGTCGCTTGGTGAATGGATTATCGAACAAGTCGAGTTGTTTTAACGATTCAATATTTACAAGCATTTTTGGAAATTCTTTTAATTGATTACCTCTTAATGCAAGTATCTTAAGCGACTTAAGTTCGCATATAGATTCGGGTAGAGCTGTTATTTGATTATGTCTTAAATCTAAAGTCTTGAGCGATTTTAAATCTCCTATTGATTCAGGAAGAGTCTCAAGTTGATTATAAAATAAGTTGTTTTTGAATACACGCACACTTGAACCTCATTAAAATTGCTCAGTTTTTATTTAACGATTTGAGATAATATTTTATTCATTAATTATCGTGAAACAATAATCTAATATAAAACATTCTGGCACGGAACTGAACTTTTTATTCGTTTTTTTTTAAATCTTCGATTTGATTTTCGATTCGAAATTTCAAATCGTAATAGGAGAAATCTCCATTAGAATGTTTCTTTCTTAACCAGCACTCGCATTGATATCCGTCTTTTCCTAACGAATGGCACCTCCATCCGTCCCCCTCGTCAATATGGAGTGCTAATTCGTGTTCACACACGCAACAAAATCCTTTTTCGTCCACAAATAATCACGATTAGAAATTATATTAAAATCACTTTTTTATAAATAAGGTATCACGCACAGAAACGCTACGATCTTATCTCCTTCGTTTGCGTATCCGTGAGGTTCGTTTGATGGGATGAAAAACACATCTCCTGGTTTTGCAATAATTTTTTCTCCCTTTTCGTTAATCAATATACAGGATCCCTCTAAAATGTAGATATGATGCTCCTCGGGATGAGCGTGCACACCGATTTGTCCTCCTGGTTTGATTTCGAACCTGCGAGTGGCGTAGCGTTCAGAACCTTCTTCCTTGGTCACGAGCCATCGAATCGTAGTTTTTGTAGCGTTCGCTTTTGTGACAACTTCTTCTAGAGCATCCGTATAATGTTTCCTTATCATGAACATCCAAAATTGTTCCTCAAAAATAAATCTTGTTTATGAGAAGAAGATATAATAAATAACCCTCAGAATATCTTTTTATTTTTCAAGATTTTATTTATTATAATGAGGAAGAAAATAATAGCGACGGTTTTATCAATTCTTATTATAATAAGTTTTACTGGCGTGGTATTTTTTTATGTATATCTTCAAAATTCGGGTAATGATTGGCACGAACAGTACAAGGAAGATCCCGAATTTCTTCCAAATCCCGGAGGCATTGATTTTGGAATGAATTTGGACGGAATCAACGATTGGGGTCGGGAGTGGCCCTTTAAGAACCTCATGAAGTTATGCCGTCCGTTCTTGACTGGAAACGACCACTGGGTCAGTGGTGGAAATAATACATGGAATACAGGTCTTATTGATCAAATTCCGTGCGACGAGGATGGATATCCATTGCAATTACCCCTTAATTTCGGAATGGAAGCGCTTCAAATCGTTCACACGGCTTTCGCGACGCTATATAATTTACCGCTTGGTAATTACACCTTCCTGTACGACGGGGAAGGAGAATTCGAGTTTACGGGAAATTGGGAAGTTCTCGCTCATTCCCAGGGTAGATATGTCTTAAACATGACAACCAACGAGGATTTCCACGGGATTCAAATCCAAAATTCTACCTTAGGAAACCACGCGCGCAATTTCAGGTTAATCAAATCGGAATACGAGGACAACTATCTTGACAATCCTTTCAATCCAGCATGGCTCGATAAGTTATCTAATTTTGATACCATTCGATTTATGGATTGGGGATGTACTAATTTTCACGACAATTTAACTTTCTGGGAAGATCGATCGAAAGTGTCTGAATATTGTTATTCGCACGAAAGGGGCGTTCCATATGAGATAATGATTGAACTTTGTAATCTTTTAAACAAAAACGCGTGGGTATGCGTGCCACACGAGGCTTCGGACGATTATATCTCACAAATGGCACAATTATTTCGCGATACTCTCGATCCAGAACTAACGCTTTATGTGGAATATTCAAACGAGATATGGAACTGGATGTTTCCTGCGACTCACTATTGTTATAATGAAAGTAGTGAAGCTAATCTATCCGTTCCGTGGCCGGAACGAATTGCACCTTTCATTCAAAACGCTCTTGACATATTTTCAACGACTTTTTCTGGACAAATGTATCGCTTACAACGCGTCGTTGGCGTCCAGGCGGGATGGTTTGATGTAGGAAATCGCACGATCTCGAACATAGATCCTGATAGCTATGACATCATCTCTCCAACGGCGTATTTTGGATTCGACGAGGATGCGATTGCTTTTTTAGAACAGAAAGGCGCTAAAACCACCGTGGAAGACGTTTTCAACTTGGCCCTCGACGGAATAGACAAAAACATAATTCCCTGGATTTCGATGTATCTTAATCGCACCATTGAATTAGGAAAGCAAATGGCGTTTTACGAGGCGGGTCAACACCTCACTCCCTATCCGTTTGGATCGGAACAACCCTACGGTCAAGCGTTAGTAGACATTCAATCTCACGATTGCATGTACTACCTGTATAATTACTTGTTCAATCAAATTAGACGCCTTCGAAACGAATCGGGCTACCAACAAAACTTTCTCATGGAAATGTATAGCTTCGCAACGAGTCCAAGCGCGCGATATGGAACATGGGGCGTACTTCCCGATATATTTTTGGAACCACCTTACTTACCCGATGCTCCTAAATACCAAGCTATTTTGGATAATATGGAATGATCAAGTAATTTATTAATTGATTGATTAAACCTTAAATTTTTAAAGCCATGACTCGATTGTATTATTAAGTATCGCCTAACTTTAGGAATTTAAAATAAGCTACTACCATCAAGATAGGTTCCCCATAATGCAGGTCACACGAAGCGAGGATTGCTTGATTTTTTACGCACTCACGCCAGGATCTATGAAAGGTAGCCAAGTTCGAGGAGAATTTCAACATTTCTTGAATTTAAAACAACAGAACGACCCTTCCGATCGTTTTAATATCATTGCTTTTCAAGAGGATGGACCTACTTATCTCGATCATTTTACATTAGATCAAGAGATAGTGCTCTCAGCCCTGAAGGCCTTTCACAAGACAGTTACTCGAGCTAACATTGCGGGCGGAATATTTGTCGCCATTACTTTTATCATTGAAGTGTTTAAAAAAATCTCTGAAAAAATATTTAGACTAGTGATCCTTTTAGACGATAAATCTTACAAGATTCCGGAGCATTACCTTCCCGTATTAGAAGATCTTATCGATAAAGTCAAGGATATGCCATTCTTTATCGATGTGGTCTATTTGAATGCTATTGACGCAGAAGAATGTAGAAAATTGCAGAGACTTTCAGGTCGGACTAAAGGCGATTATTACGAGATTTCGACCATGAGAGATTTATCCGCTGCCTTGACGATCCTTTCGGAGAAAAAGAGAATTAAAGTCGCTAATTTTTACAACAAGCAAAAACCAGTTATAATTCAAGAAAATCAACCGTTTTACGTGAATCTTGCGGATGAACCAATAGTAGTAAACGAGTTGACTTCCTGTGCAATTTGCTTCCAAAAGGATGATACGGGACTTGTGAAGTGTCCTTCTTGCGATACAGTCGCTCATATGACATGCTTGGCGCAATGGGCGAAAATCTCTAATATTGGTATATCTCATGTCTTTCGATGTCATATTTGCTACAACATTCTCAAACTTGACGAACAGTTCGTTCTCGATGTACACGCTGGCAAGATCCCTACTCGAGAACAAATGCTTAAACTACAAAAGAAAGACCTCGTACGCTATATGCAGGAATTGGAAGAAAAAGATAAGCCACGGATTGTGCAGGTCATTGATCCCCTTGCAATAGAGCAGGACGAAAGCGAAGATGTAATTGTAGTAGAAGACGAGATCGTTGAACCAATAAGAAACAAGCCGAAAATAAAAATTGTTATTTGTCCCAATTGTAGTAGATTTACCACGAGCATCAAACAGGAATGCCCAATGTGTGGTTTTAAATTATTTTAAAGATGTAAAAAAAGCTTATCTTCTTCCTATTGTTCTGAAAGGAATGCTTTTTGAGAATAAAACATGATCGTATATCCTCCGACCATCCACGAGGTTTGGTGTTTTCATGAGCTTTTGAAAATCTTGAGGTTGGATGCTCTTGAACTCTTCCCATTCCGTTACTAGTAGAGCACACTCGGAATCTCTCAGTGCTTCTTCAATCGAATTAGCGTACAAGATAGAGTTTTCAAGGATCTTTTTCGCGGCGCTCTCAGCCCTTGGATCATAGGCCACGATCGAGGATACTCCTCTTTTTTGAAGTTCTTTAATGATTTTAAGACTGGGTGCTTCTCGCATATCGTCTGTCCCTGGCTTAAAAGAAAGACCAAGAAGAGTTATTCTTTTGCTTTTTAGATCTCCAACGAGCTCTTCTGCAATGTCCACTATATGAATTGCTTGATCGTTATTGAGCTCGAGAACCGCCTCGAGAACTTTGGATTGAAATCCCTTATCACGACCCCATCTCTTTATGGCGCTGACATCCTTGTGAAAGCACGATCCACCAAATCCAACACCAGCTCCTAAAAATTTGGGATTTATTCTATCGTCAAGACCAATCCCTTTCATGACTTGTACGATATCTACATTTGGAATGAGTTCGGAAAAACGAGCGAATTCGTTAGCGAAACTAATTTTCGTGGATAAAAAACAATTATTTGCGTATTTTACCATCTCTGCGCTTTCAATGTTCATCCGTTCGATAGGAGGATAGGGTTCTTCATAGAACTGCTTCCATGCGTTTATTAAAATATCCCCACTTTTTTGGTCTAGTTCTCCAATAATTATACGATTGGGGTGAAATGTATCGTAAACTGAGGCTCCTTCCCTTAAAAATTCGGGTTGCATTGCGAGGCCAAAATCCACTCCCATTTTTTTTCCAGATAATTTTTCAATGTTTTTGCCTATTATATCTCGCGCGGTTCCTGGAACAATGGTGCTTCTCGCAACGATTAAGTGGTACTCCTTTTTATCTGCTAATGCTTGACCAATTTCCTTTGAGACATTCTCGATAAAGTTCAAGTTAATGCTATCGTCTTCGCGCATCGGAGTACCCACCGAAATAAATGTAATATCAGTATTGAGGATGGCTTTCTTATTGTCTAAAGTAACAAACAAGTTCTCTTGATTTATAGCGCTTTTTAAAACCTCGTCTAATCCTTCCTCGAAAAAAGGGGCTTGACCCTTATTAATAAGGTCCGCCTCATCTTTTTTAATCGTAGTCGCGATTACTTTAAACCCCTTGCTAGCCAAACAAGAAGCCGTAACTAAGCCCACAAATCCACAACCTACGATCGAAAATTTTGGTTTATCCATTATTTGAATCAAAATTAAATGGGATAAAAAGCTTTCGAAAGCAAATTGTTCTGATTTTTAATAATAAACACTAAAAAAAACAAAAATTGAAAGGAGATCGTAAAAATAATAAAAAATAAAATAATAAAATTAGTTCTCCTTGATTAATCTTTTTTCCAACCATTTAGGAAATAAAAATGCCCAATAAAAACAAATTACCGAGGAAAGTGCGAAATAATTTCCAATTATTACATATATAATATAATAATTGCCTATTGCAATTAATATAACTCCAATCCCTAAACTTATCAATGAAAGAAGTAATATTTTCCCTTTAAGCTTGCTTTTTTTTTGAGGAATTTTAATCGTATTCATAACGAACCAAATTCCAAAAATTTCTATTGATAATAAACCAGTAAATAAGTAAACCTTATGCAAATTGGTAAAAGCTGGTGCCAAAATGCGATAAAGGTAAGGTGCTAACAATTCTGGAGCAAATAATGCAATTATCACATATGCTACATTAAATGACAATAGAAATGCGCCACAAAGAGTTTGAATGATTAATCTATTTGTTTTTTTGTTTATTGTAAGCTTAGTAACTCCTAATATCCATGTAAAAGGTCCCCATAATAAGAATCCCCCTTGAACGAGAAAATATACAGATAATGGGGGTATTACATTGAAAATCATGATTGAGAGAAAAAAAGTTACAACTCCTAACCAAGATTCTGAAATCGAGAGAAATGTAAAGAAGAAGTACAATAAATTCCTTTCTCTATATTTTTGATACGCTCTTAAAAAGTTGATCATTATATAAAAAACAATTATCTCTAAAACAATATCACTAAAACCCATAATGAGGTATATAGGATTATTTATTAAATGTTCTCGAGGATTTGCATAAAACGAAATAATATCACCTGTTATCAAAATAAATATTTCATTAGTTGTTTATAATAATTTAAACCTTTTTATTCAGTAAAAATAAGAGAAAAAAAAGAAAAAAAATCTAAAAGTTTTATTCTTTCAATGCCCAGTTGATGATCTGGTTCAATTGGAAGTTTGCAAAATGGTTCTGGATCATTGCCCCACTAGGACAGGCGCTCACGCATGTTCCACATCCTTTACAGAGGACTGGGTTGACCACGGCAACCTTTTTGAACTCGTCAAAATCGATCGCACCAAACGGACACAATGATTGGCAACTCATGCAACCCGAGCATTGGTGCTCGAGCACGACCGAGTAATACGGTTCGATCTCTACTTCCCCTTTAGCCATTAAAGTGGCCGCACTAGAAGCAGCGCCTTTAGCTTGAGCTACGGTATCAGGAATGTCCTTTGGTCCTTGCGCCACGCCCGCTACAAAAATTCCGTTTGTTAATGTGTCTACTGGTCTTAGTTTAGGATGAGCTTCCATGAAAAATCCGTCCGCTGATCGTTGTACGCTCAATAAGGAAGACACCTTGTCAGCGTCCGATTTTGCTTCCAATCCCGTGGAAAGAACCAGCATATCAACTTTCATTTCTATCGGTGTTTGTAAAAGCGTGTCTTCTGCTCGAATTATGATGTTGTGATCTTCGTCTTCAGATACTTCGGCAATCCTGCCTCGAATGTAAGTAATGCCGTATTCTCGAGCGGCTGACTCGTAAAACTCTTCGTATCCCTTTCCAAAGGCTCGAATATCCATGTAAAATATGTAAATATCGGCTTCGGGGTGTTTTTCTTTGTATTGCCTCGCTTGTTTCGTTGCGTACATGCAACACACTCTCGAACAATACTGATTGCATCCCTCCCTGAAGTTCCTGCTTCCAACGCATTGGAGGAAGGCAACGCTATGAGGTGCTTTTAAATCAGATGGTCGTGCGGGTTTTCCTTCTAATGGGCCGGTAGAACTCAAGAGACGCTCCATTTGAAGGCCATTAATTACGTTTGGATATTTTCCAAAACCATATTGTTTTAATTTAGTTGCATCATACAAATCCCAACCCGTTGCAATAATGATAGTTCCAACTTTTACCTTCACATATTCGGGTTTATCGTCGTAATTTATTGCTCCTGGTTCGCACACTTCGGGTCTGGCGCAGATACCGCATTGAATACATTTTTCCATGTCAATAGTGTATTGACCAGGGACAGCTTGAGGGAAAGGAATGTAAACTGCCTTTCTCGTGCCAAGACCCAAGTCAAATTCGTTTCCACATGTTACCGGGCAAGCTTCAGCGCAGGCACCGCAACCCGTACATTTGACCTGATCAATATAGTGCGGTTTATGCATTATAGTAACATCAAAATTTCCTACATATCCACTTACATCAACAACCTCTGAATAAGAATGAATTTTGATGTTTTCGTTTCGGGCGACATCGACCATTCTTGGCGTTAAAATGCAAGCAGAACAATCCATGGTAGGAAAGGTCTTGTCTAATTGCGCCATGTGCCCTCCAATGGTAGCTGTTTTTTCTACCAGGTGTACTTGATATCCTTCAGTTCCTAAGTCCAAGGCGGCGTTCATTCCCGCGATTCCCGCTCCAATAATAAGGCAAGATGGTTCAACGCTAACTTTCTGCACTTCCAATGGTTTGAGCTTTCTCGCTTTTGCAATGGCCATCTTAATGTGATCCTTCGCAATATCATAGGCTCCTTTTTGATCTCTCATGTTAACCCATGTTGCGTGCTCTCGGATATTAGCTTGTTCAAAGAGAAATTGGTTGAGACCTGCCTCTTTACATACTAATCTAAATGTAGGTTCGTGCATTCGAGGTGAGCATGCCGCTACAACCACTCTATTAATGAGTCCTTCTTCAATGTCCTTTTTTATGATTTCCTGACCATTATCAGAACAGAAGAATTTATACTCTCTGGCAACCTCCACATTTGGTAAAGTTTTTGCGTATTCAACCAAATCAGGTACCGAAACAACTCCACCAATATTAATACCACAGTGGCATACATATACGCCTATTTTAGGTGTTTCTTTACCTGTTACTTTAATTTCATTACTTGTTTCAGTCATTTTTCGCATCTCCTATATTAATTGCTCCTTCACTTTTGCTAGAAATGGATCTAATGAAATGAATGGAGAAACACCGCTTAATTTATGGTTCTTCATTAATCCTAAACGGCTCGGATCGATCCCCATAGATACGCCTAAGAGTTGTGTCAAATATATTACAGGAATGTTGAAAGGTTCTCCGATTTCGTCTGCAAACGTGCCATTTACTTCAACTTGGCCCAGATCAAGTTGTAAATGACAGAACGGACAACAATCTACGATGATATCAGCACCAGCGTTTCTCATGTTAACTAATTTCTCGCGAGTAAAGTCTAAAGATACCTCTTTTATTCCGCTTCTTACGGCACCTCCCGCCCCGCAACACATAAACTTGTCCTTGTAATCGATGCTTTTAGCTCCGGTTAATTCTACGAGCTCGTCTAAAAATCGGGGATCTTCCGATTCGCCTCCCCATGGTCTCATATCGCTTGGCTTGAGTACGTGACACCCGTAGTGAACGGCTACTTTCAAATCCTTAAATTTGTGCTTGATATGATCTCGAATGTAATCCAAACCCATGTCTTGATATAAGATTTGAGTAATGTGTTTAGGTTCCCTGTTCCCTTTAAATTCCATTCCGATTTTAGCAAGATGTGAGTTTACTTCTTTTTTAAGTGCTGGGTCGTGCTTGAGTTCTGTCCAAGAATCCCTGAGAGAACCGTAACATCCATTGCATCCGGTTAGTATATCAACTCCCTTTTCCTCAGCTATGCAATTATTTCGAGCGGCTACCGCCATCCATGTTGGAATGTGGAAAGCTCTAAACACGCCTGGTGCCGGACAACAAGATGCACCTTCAAGTTCCACGAGTTCTGCACCTAACTCTTCCATGACTGCTCTAATAGATGCTTCTATCATTGGATATCTATTTGGAATGACGCACCCTAGAAAAAATCCATATTTAAAATCAGTCGTCGTCATTATTTCTTTTCCTCCTCTTTTTGAGATTCAGCCTTTCTTTTTGCTTTAATTTCTTTCACATTGTCCATCAGTTTTCTAAATCCCGTGGACTTCATGAGTGTTTGGAGATCTTCTACAGCTTTAGGGAATGAGTGAACAGTGGGTGGAAGGGCTGGTAATCCGTACGATTCTCTCAAATCCCTCCATTGTTTATTATTATCTCCATGAGCCGGAACGCCGTGTCCGCACGCATAAAACATCTCGCTCAGTCCTGCGTGTGAGTCCATGATATGTGCCTCTTCTACCGCTATATTTCTTAATTTTATTATCATATCAGTAACCGGAATGTTACGAGGACATCTTTCGTAGCACGTATAACAAGTAGAGCAAAACCATAACGAAACATCTGACAGAACGCTTTCGTCTCCCATCAGAGCTCTTCGAATGACTGATCGAGTTCGATACGCCGTTCGACGACCGGAAGGGCAACTTCCGGAACAGGTGCCGCAATTAATGCACGATCGTATTTCTTCCAAGCCAGCATCCACGAATTTATCGGAGATTCGAGAATTCGTATTTTTGAACACTTTACGCTTGATATATTTTTCTTTATTACTGCTCATTATTCGTTCAATTCTGTATTGATTTTTAGTAATTCATTTAACATGTAATTTAATTAGGTTATCATGTTACTTTTTTGTTTGATCAAACATGTTAAATTAATAATCTTACGTTAGAAAAAGTATATTTTAATAAAAAATTTGTTAAAAATTTTAAAAACCTTTTTTGCTCTTTTGGCTAATATTAATGCCATTTAGGTTTAATAACGATACGAGATAGAACTTAAGTTTTTTAATTTGACATGCGATTTAGCGGTTCTTTAACGAAAAAAGAAACAATCTCGATGATGATTATCAATCTCGATAATAAATATTTACAAAATTGATCGTTCTTTCATATTCGCCTTTAACTCATCCTTTATAAGATTTTAAATCCCTTTTATTTTGGAATTGTAGATTAAATTAAGTTGGTTAGATCTTAAAAAGATATATATATAAAAACCAATCCAATATTTGTAATGGAGTATAAAACAACTGTCAATGACACCAAGCTGGAATTATACCTTAGTGAATTATACGATGTTGCTTGCGACGCAATAGTGATACCTTCTAATAACCGCTTGTTACCAAGCGGTACTTTAAGATGTAGCGTCTTAAAAAAGGCGGGTGCAAAAGTCCAGGTCGAATGCAATCGAATTGTCAACCAAGTTTCTTCAGTTCCGTTAGGGGATGCTGTTGTCACTTCGGGAGGAGAACTCTCTGCCCAGCACATCATTCACGCCAATAATTCAAGTCGGGATGTAAAATCACTGATGAAAGCGACATGGAGCGCCTTAAAATTGGCTGATAAGAAAGGATATGAAAAAGTGGTTTTTTGCGCTCTTTCAAAAGACGTACAAGGATTCAATATGGAAGCTTGCGCTAAGGTGATGATTCTAACTATTAAAAAATACATTTCAGAAATAAACGAAAATATTAAAAAGATTTGTGTTTTCCTCGAAAATCAAGAGGATTATGAAAATTTTGAAAAAATTCTTAAAGAATAAGCTTTAATCCATTATTCATTTGTGTTTTCTCTTTTTCTCTAAAACTAAAATTAGTTCAAATATTTTTCAAGAAAAAAAATATTGATCATTATTTCTACAATAATTCCACTTTTTTACCAGATGGTTTTTTATTATTCATTAAGTTTTTTTAACCAAACTAGTACTAATATTTTAGACATGTCCGATACAAATGATCACATAGAACTTGCCTACGAGGCAAACGACAAGGGAATTGCTCGCTTTAACGAAGGAAAGTACTCTGAAGCGATTGAGTATTACAAAAAAGCTATCGAGCTAAATCCCCGCTTTTTTGGTGCGTGGTATAACTTAGGAAACTCATACGCTCGAACGAAAGAGTACGAAGAAGCGATAAAATGCTATCTAAAGGCGCTTGAACTCAAACCAGACCTTTTTCAAGTGTGGAACAATTTTGCCCTTGCAAAAAAGGAACTTGGCAAGTATGACGAAGCAAGATCCTCCTTTCAAAAAGCCCTTGAAATTAACCCCAATTTTTTTCCAGCTTGGTATAACTTGGCAAATGTGGTTTTTCTCGAAGAAAATTATGTTGAAGCGATCGAATTTTATCAAAAAACGCTTGATATAAATCCAGACTACATTAAAGCTTGGAATAATATGGGAAACGCCTACTTTAATAGGGAAGAATTTAATGAAGCCATAAGATGTTATCGGAAAGCACTCGAACTCGATCCCGTAAACGATTTAGTCTGGTATAATCTTGCTTGTGTTGAATCGAGAGCAAACAAGGCAACTGATTCCTTAGAACACTTGAAAAAGGCCATTGAACTCGAAGACTCTTGGAAGGATAAAGCGCGAATTGATGCTGAATTCGACAACATAAAACATTTAAAAGAATTCAAGGAGCTCGTGGAATAAAGTAAATTTCTTTATTAGCATTATTTTCAAATGCATCTTTTAGCAAAATTTTTCTATAAAACATTCATTTAAGTAAATATTAAAAAAGATAAAAAGTCAATAATTTTTTTTATATTAAATGTTTGGTTCGTAGCGTATTTTTTGAAAAAATATATTGAACACAAGCATAAAATGCATGGATATTTCACAATACTTTTTAAATCATGGCTTTTGGCAAGCGTATTTCATGTCATAATGATAATGAGTTATCACACTGATTTAATCTCGTTCTTTTTTATTCTTCGAGAAATATTTAACATGTTAACTCATTATGCAATTGTTGTTGTCGTTGAAGTATTCGAAACCGGAATTATTTTACATTCATTTTAATGAATTAAAGAATGATATAGAGCTTGCAAAATGGGGCGTGTTAAATCACGCTCCTGAGAGCTTTTATATGTATTTCGATGCAATAAATCATTCTCCTAGTCCTATAAAAAGAGATTAAATCATTACTTCATTTAATTTTTTTAACTTTTTTCTCAATTTTTTTTTTAATTTTTTCTAAGGATGGTGGAGGACCGGTTCTCACATTTTTATTATCTATATATAAGGCATCTGTGATACCCCATTCTATAAAAGCTTCTCTTTTGCTTGTATCAATGGCTTCAAACAATATTTTATCTCCAAATTCAAGAACAGCCTTTTTTGCTCGCTCGTGAACAAGATTTTGACCTGGGCACCACCCGTTATGAAAGGAAGTCACTTTAACCTTCCCAACAACCGTCTTAGGCTTCTTTTTTTGCCTTACCCATCTTGGTGGTGTGGCATTTTCTAAAAATGGCTTCCACAAGAGTACCTGAACGCTATTCTTATCAGCCTTAACATATCCGTGCTTCTTAAACCAAGAAGCTCTCATGAATGCTGGAATTGAAAGTCCCCACGCTGCCATTCCTTTTGCGCCCCTTTCCTTAGCGTCTTCCTCTGCTGCTTTCAATAATGCCATTCCATATCCTTTATCTTGAAAATTACCTTGCCCTTCGTCGTATCCATGAACCCAGATGCACAAGATAAAATAGAGATCTTTTCCGTCCGCAAAACTTTCTTCGATTGGGAGATATTGGATCATTCCCGCTTGAACGCCCTTATCGTCAAGAGCGATTTTTACCCGAAGCCCTTTTTTGATATAATTTTCGTACCACTTCTCCTTAAGGTCTCCCGCTTCCTTCATTTCATCAGACCAATCTTCAAGACAGCAAAAATAAGATCCTTGAAGCTCTTTTGGTAAATCAATGACTTTCATATTTATATTTTGCATTATTTGATCATTGATACTTATATTACACTAGGTTTTATTTAATTTTAAACCCACTTGAAAAAAATCATAATTTTATGCTATATAAGAGCTTAAATATTAGTTATAATATGGTAAAAGTAAATTGTTTTTGGTGTTGGAAATGAATTATAAAATACGAAATTATTCAGTCTGCTTACTTGTTTTCGTGGTGTTATTTACTTTTTTTAACTTGTTTTTTGTATTTGAATTGCCTGAAAACGAGGACCTGTATGTTTTTCCTGGAAAAGGAAAGTACGAATGGATATTTGCCATTAACATGATTATCGTATCCGTGTTGTGCTGCGGTTTTTTAGCAATTCTTGTAGGGATTTCCGCTTTTCTAAAGATATTCATAAAAATTATGATAAGAAAAGAAAAGATTGGAACCGTATTAGAAACAGAATTAAGCCCAAAACAACATTTTTTCAGGTTATGGGGGCGTGCGTTAGTTTTGGGATTCTTCATTTCAAACATAGCATATAGCCTTGCTTCAAACGAAACCGTGGTATCCATGCTTTTAACACCTTTAGAATTAAGCATTCAGATAGAAGAATATGGAGCCGTGCAAGTACCGAGCGCTCCCATGATGCTTCAACTCATTTGGCTCGTTGCAATTCCTTGCACCTTAATTCTCTGTCCAATCTGGGCAATAATAGATTCAGGACTTGTATCGACGAAAAAAACGAAAGGTTTGGATTTTTCCTCCGTAAACACCGCTACTTCTCGATTATACAAGATAATAAAGGGTTATGCTGGAATAGGTTTTGCGTATAACCTTTTTCTCATGGTGTTTGATTGGGCAGTTAAATCAGGCGATTCAAGCGTGATTAACACGATGGCTCAAATTTTAAGTCCAATAGGAGTAATAAGTGCTACCTTTCCATTAATCGTAATAATGGATCGCGAAAAGTCGATGATTAGGAAAAAAATAGAAAAAAGTCTAATAAAATTAGACTTGAATAAAGAACTGAAATTGACCTTGGAATTGAAAGATAAATAATCGACAATTTTCTTAGTTTAGTAATTATATCTCCTTTTATTTAAGATTATTTTTTAAAATTAAATCAATAAT
>JAFGGO010000098.1 GCA_016930515.1 Promethearchaeota archaeon
GGTTGAGAAGGTGGCCAATTCGAGACGAATCCAATGCCGTGAATTGTGGGCCAAATCATCATCTCCAAACCTAAAAGAACGAAAATATAAGGCGGGATTTTTCGATCAATGTTAGAAGCCGTAAATTTTGGAAAAATCACCAAATAGGCTCCCATAAATAAACCGGTCAAGATCAAGCAAGCAAACACGACTATGGAAAAGAACATGTGCGTGGAAAGTCCGAAGATCTCCACGTTAAACCGACTTAATTCCCGACTCGTGTCTTCGGAGAAAAATCCTATTCCAAAAAAACCTACCATTGATAGCAAGCCAAAGAACAAGCCAAGATTCGTGAGAATTTTACCAATTATCCTGCTAGTCGTCTTTTTCTCCTTTATTAAAAACGCGTTCGTAAGAATTTTTTTCAAGTAAAACATGACGGGAATCAATAAGAACGCAGAAATCATGGCTGCATCGTCCAAGAACTTTGGAATGTAAGTGTAATCAAGCGAGCCAAGATCGCTTATGAAGTTTCTCACGATGTCATATCCGTCTCGGGCGGGATCATATATGTTCGCAACGACGATCCCTACGATTAATGATGGAATAAACACGATAAAGAACAAGATAATGCAGGATTTTATGAGTTTTGGAGAAACTAATATCTCCTTTAATCCTTCTATCTTATCAATTATTGAACCTTTCGTTTTTTCGTTTGGTATCTTTTTTGACTCTCCTTCGGTCGTGTTTTTAATGTGCTTGACAATACAGACTCCACAAGGTACGAGATATCCGAATAATGAGAGCAAGAGTAGCCATTCTAGCCAAATAATTAATGGATTACTGGTTAAATAAAGAATTGCTAAAGTAAAGGGCACGAATATCATGTATGCGCCGAGAATTTTAGGAAATTCGGTGTGATAAAACACGATAACAATTCCAAAGACCAACCCGGTGCTTCCGAGTCCAAGAAACACGACAGCGGAAAATATTTGATGAAAATCGAGTCCAAAAGCCACATCTCCGAAGGCTCTCCCTATTTCTTCGTTGAAAAATCCAATCCCCCACAGTCCGATAATTCCAACGAGCATTGTTAATAACCCATAGCTCGCAAGCCTCGTTCTCATGAGGTTGGGTTCATCCCCGTCCTTCTTTTCACTTACCATTTTTTCCATGTAAAACGCCATCGGGATCATGAATATTGCGGTAAACATGGCCCCATCGTCCAAGAAATTCGTTATTGGCGTGTAACTCCTGTTTCCGAGGTTGCTAATGAAGTCATCAACGATGTTGAATCCTTGCTTGTCGATGCCAGGTCCTGCAAAATCTAACTGCGCAATGAGATATCCAATAATCAGGCAGGAAAAGAAAATGAAGGTCGCAGCGTAAAACGAGAATTTAACAACTCTCGGATTCGTCAAGAAAGCGTAAATTCTGTGACCTATATTGTCCAATTTTTCAAAACTACTCAACTCCATCACCACACTAAAATTTTTTATAATTTTTTAAAACATTCGTAATATAGTGCAAGAGTATAAAAACCTTATTTAAGGTTTTATTAGTAATAATCTCTAATAGGGGTTTATTCCACGAAGAAGCCTTTTTTAAAGAATCTAAGTCAACCACAATAGAGATTTATTCGTAGCTCAGGTTTAATAGTTGGAATTTTTTTTCGTTTAAGAAATATAAAGTCTTGTTTGAAACCTTGTTTATGTGGAGTAAATTGTAATTAATTAGTTTTTCAAGGATCTTTTTTAGCGTGTTAGGGTGCATCTTAAGGGCGTTTGCTATTTGATTTTTCGTGGTTCCATCGCTATTTTCAATTAAATATTTGATAACCCTTCGGGATTTTTTTTTGCTAAGCATGTGATAAAAAGCGTAATTTTTTGGTTTGATGGAGATGTGAAAATAGGCGTCTTGATTACCATACTTAACTTTAACGACACAGCCAAACTTCATCAATACGCTTAAATGCCATTCGACAACGGGAATGTTCAAGTCTAAAGTCTTATAAATGCCGTTAAAATTCGTTCCTGGGTTATTTTTGATGTAGCGGTAAATTTTTTCCCTGTTCTTGTTCGAAAGCACTTCTTCCCGGATGAGCTTTGAACCTTCCATGATGTATTTCTTTTCCGCTAATGTTTTGAGGATGTAGCGTATGCCTTCCCTGCTAATGTCCACGGAGGATTCTTTAAGCCTATATGAAAGGAAGGAAACGATTTTTTGCTTGTTGAAATACCGATTCTGATCTAAATACTCTTGAATCAAGTCGATTACCAATGGTTCGTGTTCGAGTATTATTTCGGTCATATTAGGCTTCCTCTCTGCTAACGAGTTTTAATTTTTCGAACTCGCTTGCTCCAATCTTCTCTTTATGTTTTCAACTATCTCGTTCCGCTCTCGGGGCGTAAATAAGCGCATATCCTGTAGGAATTCAGCTCTTTCTTCGGCGTTAAATCCAAATTGATCGATCTCCCTTAGGAATTCTGCCGTATACATAGTTAATTCCGCGGCTTCGACAGCAGATGGATTGATGCCCTTGGCTTGATCGTCAAATATATCAATGACTTTTTTATTGTCCTCAAAAATGGCGAGGGATTGGGCGGGAATTTTCTGTTTAAATCCCTTTAATGGCTTGTTTCTTTTTCGCTTTCTAAACAAATAAATCGGAACGGCTCCTGCGGTCGAAACCGAAGCGACTATTGCCGAAGCGAGAATAAGCTCGCCCCACAGATCGTTTGATGGAGGTTCTCCACGATTTTCGGAAATTAAATTGTAGGTGTTTCCTATAAAGAGATTCCATTTTGACTCTATTTCCGTGCGATTTGCAACATAATATCTGAAAATATTATTCGAAACAACGGAAGAATTGCTTCGATAAAAATATAGCGAATAATCGTGCAAGATAATGTTATTATTATCAATTGATGCGTTAAGACTATTAAAAAGCATCATTCCATAGGGACCATTATGAGAGATATCGTTTTCGATAACGGAAGTAAAAAAACAAGAAGTAATATTTATTCCGCAACCACGATTATTGTGGATTTCGTTTTCTTGAATTGTGTTGTTGAAATTAAGGAATTCATTAAGTCCAATATCGTTGTTCAATATTTCGTTGTGAGAAATGTTATTAAAATTTGAAAGTATTAAATTATATACTCCAAATAGATTATCTTGAATTATATTATCCGTGATGTTACTCAAACTGTTCGTGTATAAGAACATCCCTGCAATAGAGTTGTTGAAAATATTGTTCTTTTGGAGTTCATTTCTTTCTCCTTTCCAAATTCCAAGTCCATAGGTACAATTATTAATCGTATTGTTACTAACCGTTGTTTCGTTGCATTGCTCTATCCATATACCATGAGCGTAAGCTTGAACGATATTATCTCTAATCTCGTTGTTATTGGAATGATACACGTTAATGGAAGCTTGAAGTTCAAATATTTCACAATCGTTACAATTTACGAGGATTACTTGTCCTGCATTAGTATAGCCTTGATCTATTTGCAAACTTGTTTGATTTATTAAATAATATATGTTTCCTCCGTTGAGCGTGTTGTTAGGATATATCACGTGGTTTGCGTATTGGGACGCATTGTCTCCTAAAAACGATATTCCTCCGTGCGTTAACTCGTTTCCCGATATGAAAACGGGATTATAGGTGTTTCTCAGGTAAATACCGCTCTCAACCGCTTCAATGGTGTTATCTTCAATAGAAATATCAAATGGATCGCTGTAGATTCCAATACCGATAAGATAATTAGTTATGGTGTTGTTAGAAACTGAAATGTAGCCACAATCTTGACCTATTCTTATGGCGTGTAATTCGTCGTCTTTCGAAATTGTTTTATCGTACAAAAAGATATTATCGTATATTTCAACATCCTTACATGCGCTGCTGAGCAGAATGCCGTTGTTGGAGGTATTGATGAAAATGTTATTGTAGATCGTTCCTCTCGACGAATTAACCAATTTTATACCTGCATGGTAGTTCTTGACATCGTTTCCAATGCTAGTATTTAAAAAGGTGCAGTTTCGTACTACAAAATAGTCTGTATTAGAATTTTCTATATATATACAGCTCGTTAAGTTCGAACTTGCATCGATCGTGATCCCCTCGATTCTATATGGATCAATCTGAGTACCTTCTCCATAGCACAATCCCGCAGATGACGCGTCAGACCAATTATCATCAATGTATATTATTCCTTTTCCAAACAAGGACTGTATTAATTCCAAATTATTATATTCTTCGTCCAAAATGCCGTCGAAATTGTTGCTTACTTGAAATAGAGGAAAACAGGATATTAGTGAGAAAAACAGACTGGTAAGCAAGAATATCAAGAACAGCGCTTTATGTTTTATCATCGAAAGGTATTTCTACAAGTTTGGTATTTTATATGTACGTGGTATGCATAATCTTTTTGTCTTGATAA